>CAZMXF010000001.1:0-54686 GCA_964570015.1 uncultured Oscillospiraceae bacterium
GGATGCCGAGGGCGGGCTTGGTGCCTTTACCTCGAAGGGTGCAGCGGCGGCAGCGGCATTCAACACAAGTCTCCCTGGTACGCTGGGCGGCAAGATTATTGAGTTGAGCCTGCTCTTCTTTGCATTGTCCACCATCCTATCTTGGGCATACTACGGCGAGAACTGCTGGTTCTACCTCACAAAGAGCAGCACGGTTGTGCTGATTTACAAGGTGCTCTTCTCTCTGGTGTGCATTGTGGGTGCAGTCGGCTCGGGCACGCTGATGTGGGATATTGCGGACACGCTGAACGGCCTGATGGCCATCCCGAACCTGATTGCGCTTCTGATGCTCTCCGGTACGGTTGCGGCGTTGACAAAGAAGTACTTCTCCACGCATTTGCTGAAGGATAAATAAATCTCTCATATTTTTCTCCTTTTTACGTCTTGGCACCCGTTGTCCTGGTGGGCAACGGGTGCTGAAAGTTTGTTGTAGACAACGGAAGAAAAAAGTGCTATAATACGTTTTGCAACTGCAGGGTTGGTATATCGGTATTACTCCAGCTTCCCAAGCTGGCTAGGCGGGTTCGACTCCCGTACCCTGCTCCAATGAGAGCCTCCCAGAGTGATCGATTCTGGGAGTTTTTTCTTGTATTTTTGCAATTATTATGCACTTTCAACCTGCATGGCATACATAAATTCTTGTATACTGACAAGTCCTTTTGCACACGAGAGACCAAAAAGTGCACACGAAACTGCACACGCTTCATCTCATTTTTCTTTCTTTGTACGAAAGTCTGCTCCATAAAAACCATAATTTTCCACGACCTGAGCTATTTTTCCGCATTCTGGGCAGCTTTCATGATAACTGCTCAGACGAATAAACGAAACATCTTCTATATTTACTTTCTTAAAGAAGCACTCTTCGCAAATATAATGATTTATTCCACAAGTAGGTCTTTCAGACTCATTTAGTAGCATAAAGGTCCTCCATGTGCTCATCGATCTTCTTAGCGAACTCATTTTTTGCCTTAAATCCAATAAGATCAGATAATCCAATAGAACCATCAGTACAAAAATGGCTTGTTTTTTCTAAAATAGGCCCTCCAAGAATTGACCTGCTCATTCTAGCTTCTTCATTAAGACCAATCGCTGTTAAGCACTCTAATGGAATATTTCTATTTCCTGTTCGGCCAGTCTCAAAAGTCATTCCACAAAGTCTACACCTATACGTTGCTTTGTATATTACCATTATCCTGAATCCGTGAAACTCATTTTTCAAAATAAGCTCGCAAGATCTTTACGGCAAAATCTATGCGAGTTGTACACAAAAGTTTGATGAGCATACAGCTTCAGCAGTTTTTGTGCGCAACAATACGAGCCCTCTGTTGAGAGCAGTGGTTTCTGAAATCAGTATTTGCATTCAGATTGCAGCAAACCTGAGCCAGGTCTGCATAAACGCAAATCGCCAGGTATTACTTCGACCGAGCGCCATGAGTGTTTCTCGCGCATGAGTAGTCACATGACTCGCCAGTAGGATCAGATTTCCAATGACAGTCCGAATTCTGCGGCGTTTTACACGCTTCTTCTGATCCGGTTTGTGCTTCAGAGACTCCTGGCCAATCATACGAAGCAGATTGTATGCAATGATGGTCAGTTCAAGGACCAACTCATTGGTTTCAAACTTCCCTGAGGGGAGACGTTCAACGTCCATATCTGTCTTGATCTCGCTGTGATACTGTTCACATTCCCCGTGAGCATGGTAGGAAGCAATAATTTCATCATCTGTCCAACCGAGATTCGTCCAAAAGGTGTTTACCTCAATATCCGGTTCCATCAGAATCTGTCCATGCTTGTTAATGCTTCGTTCAATAACCTCATATACGATACGCATGCAGATTACTTTGAGCTCCCCATCCTCTGTAACATACTCCACATCTTTCCAGGAAGAGCCAACA
Organism: uncultured Oscillospiraceae bacterium; assembly: GCA_964570015.1. Taxonomy (GTDB): domain Bacteria; phylum Bacillota; class Clostridia; order Oscillospirales; family Oscillospiraceae; genus Limivicinus. Next base: position 1,935 of record CAZMXF010000001.1, read on the forward strand.
TATACTATCTTTCCCTCACGGGGATTCCGTACATCTGTGCAGCATTCCTGAACCAACTTGAGCCAATCTTCTTTTGTTTCGCCTCGGCGAAGATTCCGCTTTACAATGAACCAGTCTCCGTCCTCCAGAAGAATACCGAGATTTTCTTTTGCATCATTGCCGGAGTCCAAACGAATCAGAAGTTGCTTATCCGTCATTTTGTGGCTCAGGCGAAGAGTTTCCCTCAGAAACTCCGGCATTCCTTTTTGGCAGTGCTGGCTTCCTTCGTGTAATTCTGTATTGACCAGGAATCCCTCTGTGCCAATATATGCCATGGGTGGAGCGTAGCCATCAAAGCCCTTATATGTTTTGGATACTCCGTCTTTATGTGATTTGGAGTTGTCCATGGGGGTTACATCCATGTCTACGGGGACCTCACCTGTATCCAGTGCAGATGGTTCTACTCCGTGGGTACGGAACATATCCACATTGGCTTCCAATATCTGTGGCCGCAGGCTTGAACCAATATCATCCATACGCTGACGCAGCGTTTCAGCCGAAGGGATACTTCTTGTGACGCCAAGTGCGCTCTCAAAGAAATCCGGATCATCCTGAAATTCTCGTACTGCATCAAACTGGGGCTTTCCTTGGCAAAGCAGACCAATATAGGTGAGCAGGATGTCTCCATCTTTTATTTGCGGCTCACTGCGTTTCTTATCCACAGGAATCCGATTGCACCGCTTGACAAAATTGCTCTTCCCGAGCATTCCGCCAATGATATTCAATCCGCTCGGTGTGATAAGACGTTCATTGGAAAAAACAACTCTGATCTGTTTAGACATTGTGTTGACCTCCGGTTTAAGGGTGTCAACAGTATAACATATATCGGTCTTTTACGCACCTGTTAGGTGCACGACAATCTACTGTCCTGTGAACCTTAAATGTCCATTTTTCACGGGGCTTCCTGTGATTATCTTACATTTGAGTTTCACGGATTGAGGATTATATAATTCCTCCATATGATCATCGATTCTCTTAGCGAACTCATCTTCCTTGTCAGGAATCGTATGCTGATAAACTGTTTTGAGCATATTATCTGTCGCGTGCCCCATTCGTTTCATGGCATATTTGTCGGGAACTCCAAGAGTATGAGCTTCTGATGCTGCGAAATGCCTCAGATCATGAAACCTGTAGTGCTGAACTCCTGCCTGCTTACAGAATCTCACGAACGCCTGATAAATAAGATCTGACTTGAACGGGAATAGATACTCTTCATCAATTGACGTGATTTTAGATCCTGTAAGATGATCAGCTCTCATTACTTCAAGTCTGGCAACCTTCAGATCGTCTATCATCTTATCGATAGTTTCTGGTAAAACGATCCAGCGATCACCTGAAATTGTTTTAGTGAGTTTCTCAAATGCTTTGCCCTTGACTCCCCTAACAACTGCTCTCTGAATATGCAGCCTTCCATTTTGAATGTCGCCATACTTGAGCCCCTTGATCTCTGACATCCTCAAACCAAGCCATGACGCAAGCAGAATCGGAAGTTCATATCTAGTTCCCTTTGCCTGTGTCCAGATCAGCTTCATTTCCTCTTCTGTAGGGATTTGAACTGAACTGGGTTTCTTTTGCGGCAAACGGGTTCTTACTACAAAGTTTGGGCGATACTGTTTTAGTACAGCGGTTAAGAGTCCATGAGAATTCTGAATAGATTTAGGACTCTTACCTTTTGCCTGATCTTCACTAACCGCAATCTGAATCTGCATCTGATCAAGGTCTGAGATATTAATCTCCATAAGAGACTGCAGATCGTTTTTTCGAATCGTTTTGTATCCTCTGACTGTTGAAGGTGACAGAACTTTTTCTTTAGATTCGATGTAAAGATCCATTGCCTTGCCGACTGTTAACGGAATACGCTCTTCTGCTTCGATCCCAGCAAAGAGAAGCTTAGCTGCGTCCTGAGCTTCCTTCTTAGTCCGGCCTGTGCAGGAATAGCGTTTTCCATTTACCTGAATCTGGCATCTCCAACTTCCAGACTTAAGCTTTTTCGCTGTTGGGCTCTTCATTAATACCTCCAATATCTCGTCGACCGTGTTGCCACAAAATCTGTTCTTAGTACGATGTCATTGGAAGTCCAGTCCATATAAACATATTCATTTGAGCATGGTCTTCCAGTTCCTTCATGCCAAATGGTAAGTTCCTCTTTGGCAATTTCCTTTAATTTGCTGAGAACATCATTGTCTGCGCTGTATCTCATCCACTGATTCGGCTGATTAATAACATCATCAAGTGTAGATCCAAAGATCGGATTCGGATTATCTACTCTGTTAAATACACACCAGCAATAAGTTCTAAGGTCATCCGTTGAGTTATCCTTGACCCCATATAAAACCTTTGCTAGAGAATTCGCCTCCAGGTCAATCTGCTCCTGAAGACTTAAAGGCATTGCTGCTTTTCTTGCGTCTTCAGCATCTCTTTCCGAAATATAATTCTGAAGCTGAACTTTGTACTCTGCTGCAGCCCTCTTTTCTGCTCTGTTCTCTGAAATAGTCCATAATCCGACAGAATATAATACGAAGACCATCAGAACACAGACCCACTTGATACCAACCTCGATCCAAAAAAGTTCTTTTTCGGAGAGTCTGATCTCCATTTTTTCTGCCATGAGTTCGATGCGCTGTTTCATACTGCTTTTTCCTTTCATTTTGAATTTATATAACCAAAGAGAAGAGGAGCTGCTGTAATTACAATTCCTCTTCCCTTCTGTTACCTCCTTTATTTAGATTTGAGTCGTAACAATCACGAATCCGCTGATAATTCCTTCCGCAAAGTGTTTCCAGAATTCTTGCCACTTATCTTTCATGTCTATAACTCTCCTTAATTTTCAGTTAGTTTCTCACTATAGAAACTGTGAAAATTACGAAAAAAAAAAATAGTCGTTGTGAGAGTTACGAGCTTCGAACTCGCGTCTCCAATTTAATCCACTTATTGGCGTCGGGAACCGTTTCCGGCTTGGTGTCCTACCATTGGACGATTACGTAGTCTAGGCATCTCAGCCTGGCCCGCATAACCGGACCTATCTACTCCTCTCTACTATAGGAGCTGTTTTTATTACGAGTAGCAAAGAAGGGGCAGTTTGAGCTCTCAGGCTACTTTTAACTGCCCCTTCTAAATTAAGGAGGATCCTATAATTGTATTCTTAAAAGATCTCTTTTAAATTTAAAGTTATCCTTTAGCAGGTGCGGGAATCGGACAAGCATCTTTTGAGCACTTGTCTTCATCTGCTTTCGGTTTTGTCAGTTTATGGTCATGCTCGCAAAACCAGCAGACTTCATGATCCTTTGCGCAAGGTCCTCCACAGATTTTGCATCTGGCAATCATTTTAACTCAAACGCCACCTTATAGCCAAGAGCACTCATAATCTTGACAATCGATGTAAACTTCGGATCGCATTCCCCTTTTTCAAGTGCAAGAATCGTATGACTGCTCACGCCAGACATCTCAGCAAGCTTCTTAGCGGAAATTCCCTTCTGGAGACGCATTGCCTTGATCGGAGGGAGCTTCACAGAGGGTTTTACAGATTTCTTAGCCGGGGATTTTTTGGCTTCTGCTTTTGCAACGGGTTTCTTAGCAGGAGCTTTTGCCGGTGCAGCCTTCTTAGCTGTGGATTTCTTACTCTTCACTTCCATTTTGAATTTCCTCCTCGTCATCAAAAGTGACTTTTCCTTCAGATACAGAAAGTTTCAGTGCTTTCTTACCTATCATGTCATTGAAGTTCAGTTCGCCGAGATCAATGTCTACTTTCGGATCTTCAGGATCATTGTTGTCAATAATCATGCTGCCTTCAACAATTCCAGCCTCCGGAATACCGACAGCAATGCTCTTGAGGATCGAATAGACAGCTGCCACCGCTGAAACAGAGAGAATGTTCAGCCAGTCAACCTCTTTGATAGTTGCGCCGATCGTAAACATACCAAGAGCTGTCTGAGCTGCCGTGTGAAGTGCACGAATGAGAATTTTCTTTACGAAGTCCCAATTGAATGTCATGATTCTTCTCCTTCTTTCAGAAAACTATTTTCTTGTATGCATTTGTCATTTAGTCTGCGGATTTCCCGAATGGCGGCAGAAATCACACCATTCTTGACCTTGTTCTTTTCAATGTAGATCTCATACTCATCACATTGCTTTAAAACGAAGTCAAACTCTTCCTTGGTATGTCGTCTGCCGTTCATGCAGGAATTACAGAAATCCAGAATGTCTCGCCGAATGTCCTGAAGAGATTTGTCTTCTGAGTCAGTTATGTGCTTTTTAAGTTCATTCTGCAGAAGCTCAACTTTAGAAGATAGCTCATCCACTTTAGCAATTGTTCTGGCATTAATTTTGGAGCCGATCCACTCCAGTAATGTGCTCCAGGGTTTCCATTTGATCTTTGGGATAATCTCAATCCCGATAGACATAAGAAAGGCAACGACTCCCCAAAATGAGAAGCCGCTGCCGAATCCAATGGAGGCTATAAATTCTTTAAAGGTCATTTGATGCCATCCTCCAATATGGAAAAATCTATTATGTGCTTTTAAAATTTACTTGACGAATTTCAACAAGCTCTCCTAATTGGTCATCAACACCATTATACGCTGGTGCTCCTATCCTTACTGCTGAGATCACCCTGTTTCCTTTATCTACTACAAAAACGTCAAAAGCTTGCTCTTCTTTTGTACCAGATTCTCTTGGAATAAGAATGTCTGGGTCATCTTCAGTTACATAATAGATACCATTCTTGTCGCACGCTGTAATAATAATAGGAACTCCATTAGGCGTTGATGTTATCTTGTCTCTATGAGCATGACCAGCTATTATTGCAATGATTTCTCCGTTTCCAGAATAACTGTCCACTATAGAGCAGAGTTCATCCGTGACACCGTTTATTTTCCATCTTACGGGATTCGTTGCATTCCCAATTTCGTAAATGGCATGGATAAATATAATTGCTCCCCATCCAGCTTCAAGATTAAGTGCCGTGTCCCTTAACCAGTTTTGCTGAGACTGCTCAAAATAAACTGAAGGCTGATCACCGCCGTCTGTATACGCATTTAAAATGATGTACCTATTCTTCTGAGCCTTATTATCGACATAGTAGTAGCTTCGGCCAGCATCTCCAATTACAATATCATCATGCATTGAATTGAGAATTGTCCAGACAGCAGGGTCAGTCATATAAGTACCTTTGTACTCATGGTTTCCCACAACATTATAGATTTTCCCATCGAAACCAGACCGAATAAGTTGTAATGCTTCATCATCATAGTAAGCGTTCCAGTCATTATGCATGTCTCCACCATTAAAGAGGCGAACAATATTCAGCCTTTTTGCCAAATAGCGGATTAGTGCAGGACTATGAAGCTGATTCCATTCATAATGGAAATCTGTGATGAAGAAGAACGCATCATACCATCCAGAAGCGTTGAACATCAGTTCACGGATAGAGGAAACCTTGTTTTCAAGATAACCACCCTCAAAATAATAGTCTGGAATCTGAAGCCTTGGGTCTCGCACCTTTTCATAATCTACAGCTTTTGAGATGTCAAAAGTTGACTCGTAGGTTGTTGCAGCTCCACCTATTTCAAGTTGTGCATCCTCTGGTACTATCTGACTGTATGCGGTGCTTTCATTGCTCCAGAACTGAATCCGAATATATCTAGTTGTCGGCCTCGTCTTGAATCTCAGCTGACGAATTCGTTTAGCCCATGCATCACGAGCTTCATAATCCGACAAAAATGTTCCATCTTCGGTGTAACCATAGATATTGAGGACAACATAAAGCTGGTTCATCTTCCATGAAAATGTATACTCAGTATTTGGCTTGACAGGAATCCATTTCTTTGTTGCTGTGAACTGAACGGATGTGCTTGGTACAAAGTCCCCAGATGAATTAACGCTACCCTGTTTAAATTCCGAAACAAACAGATTCTTAGATGAATCGATGTCCCTCACAATCCCAGAGTATTCAGAGAGCTGTCTCCGTCCCAGAAATACGCTCTCTTTAATCTGCGTATGAATACTGGTATCATCAGCGAGAACATAAAACTCACTTATGGTTATCTGAGTATTGTTGCTTGTTGGAGATAGGTTAAACATGAACCGAAGAATAATCTGGTTCGCATTGCTAGGCGGCAACAGGTTATAGGTTTCATTCAGTCTGTTAAGGTACAGATTGCTCCCTATTGCTGTGCCATCAGCCGCCCACTGGTATTGCACAAAGTTGTTTGTTAATGCAGTTCCATTGTATACAATATTTCCTAGGTAAATAAGAAGGTTGTCAGTATTTGCTGGAATATCAACAACCTTTTCCATAGAACTCCATGTTCCAGCCGTTGATCTTAGGAATACCCTATTCTTATAGTAGGCAAGCGCATTGCTCTCAGCAAATGATGTTCTTACTGTATCCAAAAGGGTAACATTAAATTCTGATGCATCTGTACCATAAACAATCAGTTCAGAAACAGTTGCCGAAGTATTTACTGCACTAGCATTGTTTACATACACATCAATCCGAATATGTGTTGCTTGCGTATTTACAGCTATGTTTGTATCGGAATTGGATTTTATGTCAATATAAGATAATTGTGTAGTCCCCTGCAGTTGAGCTACTCTGACTTGAATGCTGGTAATTGTCTCAACATCATAAGTGATCTGTCCGAGATGTACAGAAATAAATTTCAGACCACTCGGTAAAGGGAATACTGTTCCTATATTTGCCCATGTGCCATGCGGGTCTGGTTTAAATGTGCGACCACTTAGATTTGCGATAATATTTGTTTCGATTGCGCTGTCAAACTCCGCTTTGAAATTGCCTACGGATTTTGCATCACCAGCTGCACCAGAAATTGAAAGAGACTCATCAATCACTGGATTTGTAGGATTCGTAATATTCGATGACAGCCAATCACCTACCAGTGTAGGTATTGTGGTCTCTGTTAATCTGTTTGCCGCATCTTCTGCTCGATCTGCCGCATTCTCTGCACGGTCTGCCTCATCTGCTATAGACATTGTCTGGATAGCGGCTTTAAGTGTTTCAGTGAGTGCATTATAGTATTCGCTTGAAACAATATCGCCATCTTCAACTGCCGACTTCTGGACTTTGATGATAAATGAGAATGCTGAAACACGTTCGCCGAAAGAATTATAAAAATTGATCTGCGCACTTACATTCCCAGCAGTAGTAAGCACCTGTAATGCGAGGGCAATATTTACGGTTGTTCTGTTGTCCTCAAAGGATATGGCATAATTCCCATTTTCATCTGTATCATAGAACCCACCATTGCGATCAGATTTTCTGTATCTTATGACAGGGTACACTCCAGTTGGAACTGCCCAAGGTTCGCCATTATTGAGAAGATGCGCCTTCACAATCCGTCCAGAACTATCAAATTGTACGGCATTCACCACTTCAGCATTTGGATGAGCCATGTCCAAATTGATTCTTGTTATAACATTAAAAGCCATACACTTTTCTCCTTTATATGTGGTTTATAGCGGACAGCTAAAGAATATGGTTGCATATTCATTTGCCGCCATATCCGGAAGTGCTACATTCCCACTTGTTGCATAGTATGCCCTCCCAGTTCTTAGAGCATCTCTTGCCCACTGACTAGCCATTATATAAACAGGCTGAAAGTCATAAGCTGCTTTAGTGGGCATTTTAAATGCCTCTCCGTCATTAGCTCCGTGAGCAGTTACGCATTTAAGTGTAACTGAACCAAACAAAAACGCATCATTTAGCGTTTTTGTTGAATACGTTACAAGCTGAAAATGTGAGTGAATATCTGTTGGAGTAACTACAACAATATTCTCAACAGCCGCCTTCAAGTCAGCTATATCTGCTGAATTATCTGATACATCGTTTTGCAAATTGCTAACGGCGGTTTGCAAATTTCCTATATTTGTCTGGTTCGTTCCTACATCAGTCTGTAGCGTAGAAACATTGGATTGTAAATTTCCTATATTTGTCTGGTTCGTTCCTACATCAGTCTGTAGCGTAGAAACATTGGATTGTAATGAACTTACATCGGTCTGCAAAGTTGTAATATCACTAAGACTGATCTTTTTCCATGCATTCCATGAATTACTATTGCCGTTCCTCTGATAAATGTTGAACTTCGTACCATCAGTGTTGAAAATAGTCTGTAAACGTGTCGTTCCAACAGATGACACCATCAGAACAGACCAAGTTACTCCAGACGGGCAATTAGCTGGTTGTGTTCCTCCAATGCGATAGAGCCCTACCCTTGTGACAGTATCAAGGTCATCCGAACTGATCAGCGGATTATCCGAAACAACGAACATAACACCATCTGCGATAGGGTGTCTGTGATCTTCTCTGGCATAGTCATTTGAAGAACCAACTGATGCGTTTCTTCCATCTGGCAGTGGCGTCGCTGTTCCAGCATTCGCCAAATTTACAACCCCTGTAATTTGCTCTCCATTCGCCGCATGCGCTGTTGCTCCGGCTAACATAGTCTGAGGGGTTACTGTATCAGAAGTCAAATCAATCAAAGTAGTCCCATCAGCTAGCTGTACTTTATTATTTGCCACTTAAAAGCACCTCTCAAACTTCCATTTTGATTTTATGCAGCAGAGCCAATAGTAACTGTCTTGCCGCCAGCTGCGTTATCAGAGTAAGTTACGGTAATCGGGTTAACTGTAACCTGAGAAAGGCAGTTATAGTCCGGAGAATCAGGTGCAATTACCTGCTGAGTAAATGTCGGCGTCACTGTCTTAGCCTGAGGAGACATACCTTCGGACCCAGACATAGTACCCTCGACACCGAGAATTGTAATACCCTCACGGATATTCGTTGCGATAAGTTTGGCCTGCTCAGCTGCTGCAATACTAACTTTACCGGAGCCATCGTGATAACCCTGAGGAATTGTATACTCCTGAGCCTTTGTAGCAATAGTTCCGGTAACTGCTCCCCTGTTCGGCATGGTACCTGTAAGCTGAGCGCCACGAGCATGAGCAGTTTTACCAGCAAGAATTTCACCAACTGTCGCCGTATCATCAGAAGTATCACTATCATAAGTGCAGATACCTGTAATCGGAGCACCATTAGCCCCATGAGCAGTATAACCACTTAGCAAATGAGCTGCGTCAACAGTATCTGTTGTCAAGTCCATCAAGACGGTACCGTCAGCAAGGACTACTTTAGAATTGTATGTGTTAGCCATTTAAATTAGCCTCCTATAATAACTGTGTTCCCGCCTTGGGGATTTGTAACTGTGTTTACTGGAATTCTTGACACAAGAATGTTTGTTCTGATCTTTTTGTTAGCAGTTTCAAACATCGTCCCAACAAAATCCGGAACAAAAAAAGTAGAGCCTTCATAATATTCTGCATCATCTATATGCAGTACCTGAAGACTCTCAAATTTAACATCGAGGTGAACCTCGTCATCCAGCATAGTAACAGGAAAGAAACTTTCGGTTTCTTCAAAGCGAACGTCAAGCTTCATTCCAGCACCTCATCATTCAGAACATCAAGCACTGAAAAACGCATCTTATTTGAAGCCATGACATTCCCCTCAAAGTCGATAGCTCGCACCTGTACGCTTACTGTACCTACTGGATCACGTGAAAATGCATTCGCTTCTTCCTGAGTAAGCGTAATTGTTGCATGATAATGAGTTACTGTTTCCTCTCCGGAAGTAATTTCTTCAGAAGTAATAACAAGGTCCTCTTTTCGCTTCTCCAAGACAATCGCATCATTCTGTACGTAAGTAATCAGAATCTCTTTGAAATCATTCGGGTCAGTTGTCCCAAAGCAAAACTTATGAGTAGGTGTAGTGCCTCTATACATTTATAAACCTCCTTCCCTGTTTTTACTTCCTTTTTGATTTCTATTTTCGAAGAACAATCATTAAAGTAGTATCTCCGCTAGCAGGAGTTAATTTTATTTCTCCAAGCGTTTTATAGCCATAATAAATGCTATCTTCATCATCTGTTGTTACCGTAATTGTTTTCAGTGCTTCAGAATCGCTAAATACTGCTGCCGCCTCAGCAAAGGACATGGAATCGGTATTAATTAGTAGATCTGAAGCAACACCGCGTTCAATATGAAGAGCCGGTATAGTTTTATCATTGGCAAGTTTTACAGTAATCATAGCGGCTGGACCTCAATATTTTTTCTAAGAACTATCATGACCATTTTTTTATCGTCCATAAATATTAAAGGTTTTTGAACTGCAAAGATCTCGTTAAAACCCTTCATAATATGAGTTTCTTCAACTTCCTTAGTATCGTCATTTAGTTTAGTTATAGTAAGTCGTTCCATGTTCTCAGCATCATCAAAAAATGTATATGCCTGAATTGGAGTAAGTTCGTTTGTATAAATCTGTAGCATATTATCCATAGGACCTTTTGCTACTAATCGACATTCTATTTGTTCATTAGTACTTTTAGATACTATATACATAGGCTCTCCTTTTAGTCTCCGCTATGGTTTTTATAACCAAGATATCTCAACCGATAAGTTCTAGGCAAAACATTTAACGAAGGCTGCGAATAATAGAATTGATAATAAACGTATGGACAATTTACATAATAGTTATCGCCTTCCTGATATACTTGCATTTTATTATAGCTTGCTCCTTGCTGGGCACTGAATCCACCACCGGAAAGCGAAACACCCGCTACAACATCCAAAGAAACTGGCCAATCAACATATTCATTTCCGCCAACAACTAAATGATCTCCATAAAGCCAAGTGCCTTTTATATGGCCAGTCGTGATCCAACCATATTCACCCTGATCAGCATAAATTTCACTTGCAAATATTAATTCTGCTTTCAACCAGAATGTATAAAAACCAGCAAGTTCATCACTTAAAGTAGCAAGATCAACTGCTTTGTCATCAATTTTACCAAGTTCAACAGCCTTGGCTTTAATCTTTTCTGCTGTAATTGCATCTACTGCGACTTTTTCTTCAACAATTGCGCCGTTTTTAATCTTGTACTGTGTGACAGAATTTTCTGCTAATTTTTCTTCTGTAACTGCTTTTTCACGTAAATGCCAGTTTCCAACAGCATTGCCTTGAATTTTACCACCTGAAACACCTGCGTTTGAAAGTGCAGCATTTCCTACTGATCCATTCTGTAGCTGCTGGCTTGTAATACTTTTATTTTGAATTCTTTTTACGGGAATAAGACCCTTTTTAAGGCGAGAAGCATCTTCGAGACTAAACATCGAGCTCGCTTTTGTTTTTCCAATTTCTATTTCAACGGGTCTTTCTGCAAGCACATCATATTTGTAAGAACTAACTTTTGACTTAACATCGATACCCATACGCGGAAATCGAACTGTAACCGCATCATGTAATCTTACATCCTGTCCAAGCGTTGCATAGCTTACAACTAACGAAATAATCGGATGGCCGACATCACTTTCGCGGATCCATTCCTGAGCTCTTGAATTAAGTTCTGAAGCTGATGGGTAAGTTCCCTGCTCATAATTTGGAAACTGATCAGTTAAGTCAAGAGGCTGAATATTTTCTTTTTCAAAAGTACCATCTATGTACTGAATATTACCGTAAGTAACGTAATCAGTCGTATCGCCATAAGTAGCAGATTCACTATCTTCATCTGAAACATTGTATCTAAAATATGGAAGCACTCCAGTTATCATTTCTGAAATGCTCTCTTCCATATCAAGATCTGTAATGTCTACGCCATAGTCAAGAGTAACTCCACGATCCTGTCCTGCCATTTGCAAAAGCGAGACACTAAAATTATTAAAAACAAGGTCTCCGCCCCAAGCACCTCGAATGCTGTCATTACCATCCAAAAGTAAAGCTCTGATAGATTTCGGAGCGTCACTTTTATACTTATGCTCTTCAGCATGCGGAAGCCTTTCGATGTCAGTAGTAAAAGTGAACGGACACTCTATAAAAGCCTGTGATTTTGCAAGACTCAAAGCAGAAGAACATGAAGTAATGTCTTTCATTTCTTTTGTCGGAATACAATGTAAATCGTAACTTATATGCTGGCAATTAACGGTTTGAATGCCCTTTATTTCTTTTTCATAGCCGTAAATTCTGAATGCCTGCCACGGATCATAATCATTAGCTTTAACATAGACAATTCGATTAATTTTTAATTCCGAGTACATTGGTGCACTAACCGGATACTGAAATGCCATTTCATATTCGCCATCGGCATTGCACGTAGCTTCACAGGTAATACAGTCAATCAGATCACCAAGACCGTGGCCAGTAAAATCAGTGGCGTCATGTTCAAACAAAATTGGGATCATATCGTCCACCACCTCGGAATTATCTTAACACCTGTTATTCCTCCAGACCAGCTAATCTGAGTCTCTTTTCCAAGTACAAGATATTCATATAAACCTTGGATCATTGAGCTTCTATTAGTGCTTCCTTCATAAGCAGTATGTTGTTTAGTGTCGAGTATAAGTTCAGACGGAACCTCACTAATTGAAACAATATAGCCGCCAAATTGCAGATAACCTTTGTTTCCATTTCCGTTTAATTTTATAATAGGCTTTGCAGGAAAACTTGAAGGATTAAAAAGTTTCTGATTCTTGGTCAGGGTGATCTCTTCTTCTCCCATTTTGAAATATTTTTCCGGAGCGCAATTAAACGTCAGAGTTCCGGAACCATACTCATTGAAAAAGCTTGTAAATTCCAGAGCGTTAACCACATAAGCCATTCTGTAGACATCCGGGAAGTATGTGTCTTCAAGCCTCTGATAACCCCTATTGCCGAGAAGCCAGTCTGAGACCTTTGGAATTACAGTATTAAGTCCACCAAGTTGTTTTGCATCCAAGAAGCAGTCATACTGCTGCTCATAGTTTTCAAATGTATCAAATTCAATTACAATGTCACCGCTTCTGCCCGGAACTGCCTGAACTTCACGCTTCCTGGCCGGAATAATGACTTTGGGATAGTGCTGAATGACCATCCCGACATCTTCACTACTGGTTCCTGCCCAGATAATCATTAAAACACCTCTTCTTAATAAAAAGGGTAGCCCCTGGATTATCCAAAGGCTACCGATCTTCTACTTGTTTTTGCTGAGATACGATTAATTACGCTATCTGCAATAGATTCTTCACTCTGACCTTCTGCGGCATAAACATTAACCACAATATTGTCGCCATTGGTATTAGAGCTTGGCTGCGGATTAATATTAACGGTATTAGCAGCGCTACGAACATTACTCATACTGCGGGATATGCCTGCTGAAAAATCAAGAATACTACTACGACTTCCAAACAAATTATTGAATTCTGTTGCGCCATTACGAACATTAGACATATCAACTACCGGAGTAATTTGTGGCTGGAAGTCAAAGTTCTGATTTGCAACATCGGCAACCTGACGCATAGAATTCTGAATTGATTCGATCAGCCGATCACCAAGACTAATTACTGATTGAACAGCAGTATTAACATTGCTCTTCACGCCCTCAGCAAGACCTGCCGGCAAGTATTTGCCTATATCTGCAAACGCTTTAGACGGCGAATGAACTTCCAAAGCACTATTCGCAGTATCTACAATGGCCTGACACATTTCTGCAGTAGCCTGAACCGGCAAACTAGCATTTGCATAAATACCATTAGCCAGACCGATATCAAGATTTCCACCAATTGTGTAAAAGTCTTGCTCGGCACCGGCTGTGGCATTAGTAGCACCTGCAGTAACTTCACTTACAGAACCATCAACTACGGCGCTATTATTCTGGATACCTTGTGCAATTCCTGTGTCAATATCGGCGCCAATTACTTCTCCTGCGACAGAAGAATCTTGTGCTGCAAATTGGCTGAGGACAGAATTCAATACTTCACTCGTTGTTTCACCGATGCTCTTCAAGCTTTCAATATACGTATCTATGTTGCTTTGAATACCATCAGCAAGCTTTTGCGGAATTTGTGAAGCCATTGAAGCGATATTCTCAAGATCAGCTTCACTAAAGAGTGAATTTCCAACTGATTCACTTCCATTTTGAATTGACTGGAAGGAAGTAATTGCATTTTTAACTGCTTCAAGATTAGCTAAAGCTGTCTCAGCACCGCTAATTCCATCAGAAAACTCCTGGAATTTCGTACCGATTGTAGACATTGCATTCAAAGTCGTTAGAAGCGTGGATTCTTTATCTCCTGCAAACAGATTTCCAATGCTTTCAAATATACTACCAGTCCGTTTCATTTCTTCCATAAACTGACCAATAGAGCCTATTACAGCAAGAGCTTCTTCAGTTGGGGCGTCTTCTATTCCTTGAATACTATCTGCATAGGTTTTTAACGCGCCACCTAACAAGCCAATATTCGTTGCAAAAGTGTTTAGGTTTCTTTCACCAGCAAACCATTTAACAACGCTACTACCAGTTCTTGTAAGGGAATCCTGAACATCACTCAAATTCGTAGCAATTTCTATTGCTCTTGAAAGGTCGTCTTCTGACGCTCCAGAAATTCCACTGATTGAAAATGCATACGTCTTCAAAGACCAACCAAGACTATCAATTGACTTTCCGAAATTGGCAAGATCTTTCTCACCAGCTATTGCTTGAATGACACCTTGAACTCTCGGAAGATCCTCCTGCAAATCTGCCAAACCTTTGCCAATGGATTTAGCTCGTTTGATATCATCATCGCTTGCAGCACTACTAATTCCAAAGATTCCAAAAGCATAAGATTTAAGCCCAGATCCAAGAGCCTCAAGTTGATTACCGAATGCACTAAGATCCTGATCGCCAAAGATTTTGCTTACCCAGCCACCAGATTCTGGAAGACTGTTCTGTAAATCTGTCAATCCTTGTGCCATTTTCTTAGCCGTTTTGGTATCATCTTCATTTGCTAAACCACTAATTCCGGAAATTGACTCTGCATATTGCTTAAGGCCCTTACCGAGTGTACCTATGCGAATTCCAAAAGCTCCAAGTTCTTTTGAGCCCATCCAATGCTGAAGAATACCACCTTCATCTGGCAAACTATTGTTCAGTTCAGACAATCCTTGCGCTGCACGCTTTGCTGACTCAATGTCTTCCTCGTAAACTGTAATTCCTGCAATGCTCTGAGCATAAGCCTTCAGATTTTCACCAAGTTTCGTAATACGAATGCTAAATGCTCCAAGATCCTTATAGCCTGCGATCTTCTGCCAAATGCCATTATCAGACGGCAGAGAATTAACTAATTCAACAAGTCCTTTTGCAGCGGTCACGGCATAATCAATATCGCCTGAACAGTCTGTAATTCCGCCCATGTTACTTGCAAACGCATTCAAGCAGCTCGCTAAACCGGCAACGTTTTCCTGGAAAATACTAATCGTACTTTTGCCATTTCCAAACAAATTAACAACTGCACTAATAAATTCTCCAGCTGCTATTTCAAGAATCGCTCCTGTAAGTTTGCCGATTCCGCTAAAGTCAGCACCTTTAAGGTTCTTACAGCCATCAACAAAGCCCTGAATATTTTCCATAAATCTTGAAAGATCCGTGCCAAGTTTTGCAAGATTAAAGCCTCCAGTCGTTTCATTCCAGATACCATTAATAAAAGCACCGATCATCCCACCAAGTGCTTTTGCAACTGCTTCCATAATTTCTGCGCCATCCTGAATTGTTGCAAGCATATCGCCCATTCCAAGATTCTGGAATAGCTGTCTAAGTCCACCAAGGCCCATTGCAAGTGCGCCAACTGCTATAAGAAATACAGCAAACAATCCAATTACTTTAAGCCCAGCTACAAACGGAATCGGAGCCAGAGACTTAATCATATATCCACACGAAATAGCAACTTCTGCAACAGCTGTAGTAAACTTCAGAACATTTGTAAAATCAGTGTTTTGTTCATTCAGATACTTAAATGCAAAATAAACTCCGGCAAGCAACCCTGCAATCACGATAAGCGACATAATTCCGGAACCAAATGAAAGACCTTTAATGTCTTTAATCATAGTGCCAAAGGCTTTCATGATTACACCGAGAGTTACTACGCCTTTAAGAATGCTCCAGAGATCCATTTTGCTAATCGCCCACAGAGCCGCCACAAGAATGCCAATAGAAATAGCCTGACTGATGACACCATTTGTCTTGCCATTGCCCATTGTGCTTCTGATCAGAGCACCAAACTCAGCCATAAGAATACCAATACCAATTAGACCTTTTGCTATGGCACTAATATCCATTTTGGCAATAGACTGCATCGTTTTGGAGAGAATCCAGATTGCAGCTGCCATTTTGATAAATCCACCTGTATTAATATTGCCATTAGTAGATTTAACAAATGCACCGAATTCTGCCATAACAATGCCAAGACCAATCAGGCCCTTAACCATAGAACCAAAGTCCATTCTTGCAAGGGTCTTCAAAGGCCCCATTAAAATCCAGAGTGCAACAGCCAGCTTAATAAACGGAGCACTGAACTCAAACTTGCTTCCTGAGAACTTAGAGAATGCTGCAAGTTCAGCAAGCAGCAAACCGATTCTTACAATTCCTTTATAGAAATCCTCAATCGGGAACTTTGTAATCACATACAGAGCACCAATCAGAATTCCAAGACTGATTGCCATTTTCAGCATAGGAGTAGCATCAAAGCCAAACGCGTTCAGAATTGTAAATGCAATTGCAAGACCAACCAAGCCGCCAGCAATCTCGACAAGAACAATAAGAGATTCTTTAATCTTGTCAGGTTCAAGCTTTGTCAGAACATAAATAGCTCCAACCAGAATAGCAATGCTGCCTGCGATTTTCAGAATTGTAGTGCCTATGCTGTCATAGTTCTTATGCTTAATCGTGAAGCCATTCTTCAATGTGTCCTTAATGGCATCAAACAGACTATTTATACTGTTCTTACCATTTCCGAAGAAATCAGCAATTCCCTTTGTAATTGCTTCAAGATTCTTAGAAACGGTCTTATTCTGAGCAAAGTCTTTGATTGATTTGCCGAATTCTTTAAAGCCTTTACCGAGCGAACTAATGCCTTTGAAGACAGAACTAAATGCCTGAAGCCCTTTAAACGTCATTGCAAGTTTCGCAAAACGCATTACTTTATCAAATATGCCATCCCAATCAATAGGCGGAAGCATAGCCAATGCATTCTGGAAATTCGTTAAGACATTTTCGATTGGCTTCAGAATACCGGATAGTGCATCTTGAATCGTCTCCGGAAGCCATGAAAACGGTCCATCTGCCTGGGTAAGCAACGGATTTGATCTTGTGATAGACTCAGCTCCAGCACCTTTTCCGCTAAACAAAGATATAATAAAATCTATTATTCCCTGCCAGGCTTCAGATAATTTCGGTTTAATTGTTTCAAGCCAGGCAATAAATCCATCAATCTTTTCCTCAAGTGCAGCTTTAATCGGCTCAAACCAATCTGCAACATCAGCTCCGAAGTCTTTGAACGCACCTGTTATAATGTCAGTAACATCTTTGAATGTGGTTCCCTCTTTGAGCTTTGTCCATAAAGTAGAGAAAGCGGTTCCAAGTTTTTCAAATGCAGGTTTAGCAGTTTCAATAAACTCAGAAATCTTATCTTTTGCCGGACCAAACCAAGTAATTACAGACTGACCAAAGCTAACAATTCCATCTTTAACAGAAGTCAGAATATCTTTTAATGTGGCACCTTCAAACATATCAAGGAATTCCTTCAACGCCGGATGTTTTTCCGCAAGCTTCTGGAGTTCCTGATTAATCAAATATAATGCGCTGTGCCCCGTTGCCTTCAAGGACATAAAGACTTTCTCAAGTGTTGAAAGCTCTTCATTGTCCTTAAGCTGCTCCATACGCCATTTGAATTCTGTGATTCTGTCCGTAATAGGAGACAGGAATCCGAAAATCTTATCTTTTACCGGAGCAAAAGCAGATTGCATGGAACCAACTATCGGATTCAAATCGATGCCGAGTTTAGCGAATTTTTCTTTAATGAAGTTATAGGCATCAACTACTGCTGCTTTAATATTTTTAAAGCACTGTTCAACTGAATTTGATGGGCCGATAATTGCTTCAAGTCCTTTGCCAAGACTATCAATGATTTTAATGACAGTATCGTACAAATTCAATTCGCCGAAGATTCCTTTAATAAAATCGAAAACCTTATTTAAGGGTTTAAAGATATATCCAAGTGTTCTTAATAAGAAATCAAGGAGCGGTTGGACAATAGATGTATATAGTTTTCCAAGGATGCCGATTGTAGCTCCGGCAATTTTTCCTACGGCGTTCCAAGCTGAAAAGACTAAATCAAATACTGATTTCAGTCCTTTCATGGCCTCTTCAGAAAAGCCAAGTTCAGTGGTCCACTCTCGAAATCTCTGAGTTAATGTCGCAAGTTTTTGGCCTGCTGATTCAGCATCATCAAATCCAAAAGCTTCTGAAAAAGCCTGTGTTATTGGATGAACAAGTCCTTTGATAGCCTCAACAATGTTCCAAAGAGCTCCTCTAAAACCTTCAGCATCTTTTTCAACACCGAGAAGAGCTTCTCTTCCTCCACTATCATGCCATGCTTTTAACAGGGAGTTCCTAGTATTACCCCATTCAGCAAACGTTTTATAAAATAAATCACCGACTTCACTCCAGAGTTCTTTTGCTTCAAGAAAATCGCCGATAATGTACTTAAAAGTTTGCATCCAGCCAGAGCTTACAGCATCTTTCGTCGCATCAACAACATCCTGCCATGTCTTATACTCCTGACCCATACGAAAACCTGTTTCGGAAAACTTCCATTGCGTATTGTCAAGAGCTTGGATTAATCCCAACAGTTCATCTTTTGTAACATTTAGTCCTTTAGCATATTTTTCCCAATCTTTCCAATCAGCGCCATGCTCACGATAATAATCTAGTAATTCAAGAGCATTAGATGCTGTTAATTCTTTTCCACCAAGTTCTTCTACCTGTTGTGTTGTTTCATATAGCTTTTCAGAGAATTCACCATAGCGCTTAAATACCTCGGTCATTACTTCGGTATCGAGCCAGCCATCTTTAAGACTTTCACGCATGTTCTTCCAGTTGAACATAGCGTCTTCTTCTTTTTCGGTTAACTTCTGAATATAACCAGCAGCATCGTATCTACTTGGATCAACAATTGTCGAATAAAAGTCATTTGTTGAATCGTCCCCATCTTTGGCAACCCTTGACAATTTGCCCATATCTGCAGCAACTTCAAGAACATTCTCCTTAAATTCTTTCGTTGCCATATTCAGGTTTTCAAGGGTTTTCCAGTCCTGAACTTTCATGGAGCCGGTTCCCATTGCCTGGGCTATTGAATACTGCATAGCATGCGAGACATCTGTTGGCTTTGCACCAGCTGAGGCGCCCCATGATGCAATACCCATCATAGCTGTAAATGCATCATCTATGTCAACGCCAGCAGCAAGAAACTTACCAGCTGTTGCAACCATATCATTGAAATTATAAGAAGTTTCATCCGTATACCATAGCATTTTATCCAGATAGGCATTAATGGCTTCCATTTGCTGAATTTCATCATAGCCCATATCTGCATAATAATCTTTAGTAGCAGCCATAATAGTCTGTGTTGATTCAGCTAAAGTTGTATACTTATCCCAACCGGCACTAATCTGATCAACAGTTAATGACTTTATTGTTTTTTTTCCAAAATTATAGACATCATCTGCTAAATTCTGAATTATTCTACTTGCAAAAGCAGCCTTACTAGAAATACTGTCAACAGCTGTACTAAAGCGCTCCGCAATCGGAGTCGCATCAAACCTGTTCACAGCTTTTGACATATCATCAATAGCCGAGGAGTCACCTTTTAACTTTAATGCCTTTTCAAGCTTTTGCAATGTGCTTATAGTCTCTTTTGCGCCTTTTTCGAAATTGTCATTGTCTATGCGCATTTCTACTACGCGTTCGTCAAGCGTAGAAGTATCATATCTAGGCATCCTTCGTGACCTCCTTCCAGGCTCGATCTGCTATTTCATCAAAAATTGGCTGAATGGTAGGATCTATAAAATGCCTACCTTCAATCCAAGCGCCGCGTCCATTACCATGCCCTCGATCGAGCAGAATAACGATGCAATTCCCTTTAACAACGTTTGTGTTCTTATAAATAAGAGAAATACTTCCCGGAGACTTCTGAATCTCATAAGTCCATGACGCAGCTGTTTTTCCTGTTCTTACAGGAGTAACGGAGATGAGAGCTTTAAGTCCCACCTCCGCATATCGTCTTAAAATACTATTGAAATCCAGCTTTAAAGCACGCTTCAGGAAACTTTCAGTATTCTTGAAATCTCCTTTAACAACATACCGGATCATAGTATTCTCCTTTTATCCATTCGTATGGAACATTTCCCTTCTACGGGCATTTTCTGCTGCTATACGATTAATGGCATCTCTTTCGGCCCTCTTGCCTTTTTTCTTCGGCGCTTGCTTCTCTTTCTCAATAGAAGCCACCTGAATAAGAGCCATCAAGTGGTTGTAATGCCACTTCTGGCAAGGGTCGAAAGGTATATTTAATTCAGTCATCCAGTAGTAAACTATCTCATTTGTGATAATTTGCTTTCTGGATGACTTCTGTTCTTTCTTCTTAAAAGTTGTTCCGGTCATTGGATCTTCAATGTAATTGCGAATCTGATTTACAGCTTTCTGGTCAAGAGCATAAAAAACCGTATCATCAACGCCATTCGTAAGACACATACAGCGAATATAATCGCGCATTTTCTCTTCGATTTCAGGTGTTGGCTTGCGCACATTTATCATTGACATGAACGATTCATGCCATCTTGCTTCCCATTTTGAAATGCTGAGAAGCGAATGCTCAAAGGTCAGAGTCTTTTCAGAAACTGTAATAAATCGTCTTGCTTTATGATCGTAAAGTTCCTGGGCCGGAATCTGAATTATTAAAGGCACACGTCATCAGCCCTTTGAGGTAATCTCATAGAGGGTCGGAGCCTGTTCCTTCATTGCTTCTTTAGCATCTTCCTCCTTCAGCCCTTCGGGAAGCGGAGGCATCACACCTTTTGTGAACTCTTCAAGAGATTCTTCACCGGTCAGAAGTGCCCAGACATAGGTTTTGTATGCAAGAGACTGCTTGAAACGATTGGAGTACGGACGATTATTCTCGTCATATTTCAGGAACAGAGTTGGATCATCTTTCGGACGAATACCGAAGGACTTCTCAACCATCATGCTGACAAAATCAACGACCGGCTTCCGGGGAGGCTCGCCATTGATCTTCTCTTCCATGAGGGCGTTCAGCCGGCCAATCAGTCCGCCTTCTTTTTCATATTCCAGATTGAGGTCCATAATTTCCTGCGGCTCAAAGCTGAAATACGCAGTTACTTCAGTGTCTTTACCGTCATAGTCCTTGAACTTGATAACTTTCTTAAGCATTTTCTAAGCTCTCCTTTCAAAAATAAAAAGGGCAGCCCTTTCTCAGAGAGCTGCCCTAAAAATATTAGTGCGTATTAGCCATTAGAAACCGTCAGAAGAGAAATTACTTCATCAGGAAGCGGAAGACGTGCAGTTGTTGCGCCAGTGTAGCTCACCGTATAATAAGTCTTCTGGCTGTTATAGGTTGTGTCAGTCGTCTTAGTATAGACATAGTTCGGATCAGTACCGGTTCTCTCATAGTAGTCCGTTCCTTCAACGAACGCACTGCCGCTGAATTCAGTGTAAGTCGGAGCGCCATCCGTGCCGTACAGAATGTCTTCGAAAGCAGCAAGAGCAGCCCTCTGAGCTTCTGTCTTGAACTTGGTAGAGTCGATTTCCATGTGAGCGGTGGCTTTGTGGCCAGTCACGTTCACAGGAATAGTATCGAATTCCCAGCTGAAGGGTTCCGGTTCAGGAGACTCGTTAATAGTTTCATGAGTCTCTTCAGACGGAGAAACGGTGCAGCCCCAGACCAGGTTGATCTTGTAGCCATAGTCCTGGAAGTCAACATCGTTACCAAGAGAAGTCTTGTAAGCGAAGCCGAATGCCTTACGAGCCTGCTGGCCGATCGTAACGCCATTCACAACTTCAACTTCACCATTACAGGCTTTGAATTCATCCGGATAATAGAAAGCTTCAATTGTGCCCTTGAAGTTTTCAACAGAACGGATGGAAAGGTATTTAATATCATCAGCATAGATATCGTTGGACTCAGCGCCATCAGGAGACTCCTGGACAGAGCTCAGACCGTTCCATGCCACACCATTCGGGTAGACATTGTTTTCAATAGGATAGAGAACGCCATTACGGACGCCGATCTCAAAGAAATGTTCACCAACGGCATCCCATACGAGTTTAGCCATTATTGTTACCTCCGTTTAGTAATAAATGGTAAATGGAAAGTGGTATAAATTATCAGCCACGTACTGTTTTCCGGGCTTACAGAATTTAAAACGGGTTTGAATTTCTCTTGGAAGTGCTGCGTCAGGATCCTGCGTGATTGCAATAACCTCATACTGATCTCGAATAAAGTGACTCTGATCATCAGCGTACTGAACACCAAAAGACGTACGCTTATAGACGATCGCATCATATTTCATTCGAACAGCTTCGGTTGGCTGAAAATAGAGATGCTCTGTTTCATAGCCATATAGATCAGTCAGCAGTTCTCTAAATTCGGCATCAAGTTTCAGGCGTCGGTCCATTGTAGACACCTCCAATAGAAATTCTGAGTCTCGGATGCTCCACCATGACATTCTGGACTTCCCAGCGGGCACCCATAAACTCAACATATTTCATGGAAGAAAAGTGATTCAAGGCGTATGGATCTGCGACAATGCTGATGGCATTAGAAATGGTAAAATCATCAGCCACAGAGTCAGCCTGCTTCTGCTTCATATAGTTCTTATACAGGTCGCCGGCGTAAGTACGCTCTTCAATAACCGGAACGTATACACTCGGACGAATCTCTTGTTGCGTAGCGAAGCCGATTTTTCCATAGAATTTCGCCATTGAAGTCACTTCCCTTCCATTTTGAATTGTTTTATGCCAAGATCAGGCCATTGAGCCTATACTCCTTGGAAACAGGTTCAGAACCAGTCTTAGTCGCGGTAAACTTAATCTTCTGTGTTGTATTCTTGATACGTATAACAATAATTCCATCGGCATCGAGTGTAGACGGACCATGGTCACCGCCAACAACCTCTGCTGTAATAGTAACGCCTTCGACATCCGGAACTTCAGCATGCAGACAAATAAAGTGTCCGGTCTTCTCGTCAGGACCGAATGCAGAAGAATAGTCATCAATGTAGTTCAGTGTACCACCAATACCGCCATCTCCAACAGTTACGTTGCTCTGAAGATCCGCGATGACTTTGCCAAACAGATCTTCATCGGCAGCAACGTCGGTATCAACTGTCAGAGCGATCAAGGGTTTGAGACTTCCTCTTCGATGACAATTGCAGAATAGACACGAGTATTAGCACCGGAAACGCGAGTCTCGATCAGGCTCTCCAGCTGGTTGAACTTGATCTCGAAGTCGGTGAAGTGAGTGATCTCGCCGCCCTTTGTAGAACCAAGAGCATAGTCAGCCAGGTTCACGATGATAGCATCGAGAGCCATGGTCTTAGCAGTAGCGCCACTTCCGGAAATACGGGTCTTGCCAGCAAACTTGGACACAGGATAAATGTTGTTCACACCGAGAGCGGTTGCAAGCTCACTCTTGTTGTTGTAAATGCGGCGGCCATTCAGGTCACGAGCCAGAAGCATCTTATTGAAGAACTGCTGGGTACAGAACATATCAAGAGAGCCGGAGCCACGGTAATCAATCATAGCATCGAGCATGGCAGCAACCATTGCTTCAGAATACTTGTAGTTATCGCCGAAGTTGTCGGAGAAGTCGCCATTGATCTCACTGAGGAACGGAGTGAGGTTCTTGTGAATGGTGTAGAGATCATCGTCAGTCCAGATCGGACGAACGTGGTCCTCTTTGATCTTGTACTGGGCGCCTGCAGTACGACCGTCACCGATCAGGATAGCGGTAGCAAGCTCTTCCTCAAGCTGAGCACGGTCAATCTTGTACTGATATGCAACGTAATCGAAGTCGGTGATGTCAATAACATCATCACGGTTCAGAGCGCTAAATACATAAACAGTCTGAGGATCGGTTTCACGTCTCACGAGCTCATAGTTACCGGAGAGAGCTTTCTGAGTGCCCTTCTCGTAGCCTTTTGCACGGAGCTCCTCAATATTGCGGATATCGACCTGGCCGGTACGAATGCGACTGAACGGGCTCTTGTGAACCTTGCCAAGAACTTTCTTAACCCAGTCAAGGTCATCGGTAATGAGCTCCGGGGCGCCGCTGCGAACGTCATGGTACTCAGGGAAGAGTGCATCCACGCCAGCGGGAGTGGCGCCAGAGGGATAAGAGGTGAAGCCACTTACATCAAGGCCATCGTGAGCCAGATTATTCTGATCAGCGAAGTCAGCAAGAGCCTGCTTGAAAGAGCCGGACTTCTTTGCAGCCTCAAGAATAGCAGCTTCATCAGAGTGAGAAAGGTAGTACCCGTCCTGAGAGGTCGGGCCTTCGAAAGCGTTGTAATTCATGTTCATATCTCCTTCATCGGAATGTTCAATTTCTTCTTTGCCGCTTTTACCAGCTTCAAATGCTTTGCCGGCGATTTCAGCGACTGCCTTCAGTTCATTTTCATCCAGGCTATCAAGGAAGTCCTGGATAGAGCTGTTTTCATCCATTTTTTTCTTTTCTCCTTTTTCTTCGTCTTCATCATCGGAGTGCTGGAGATCTTCACCGGGTCCAACTGTGAACTGGCAATTCTCTCCCATACACATATATGCTTCCTCCATGTACTGCTCATACTCATCGCCATGAGCAATAATCGGATAAACAATCTGTGCTTCTTTGTTCGCTCCGGCCAGGACAAGGCTTACTTCTTTTATTACGCCATGGAGAACATCTCCGCCTTTCTGCTTGAGCTGATTTGCCCAGATGGAAAGTGCACTAATGTCTCCATGCATAATGTTATTCTTGGCAGCTTTGGCCATCGGGTTATCGTTCAGATAGCCATAAACGAAAACGCCTTCCGGACGGTTCTCCAGAAAGCCGTGGCCGATCACTGCTTCGGCAGTATCGTGATTATGCCCCCAGACCAGAGGAACCTGTTCCCCATCCTGCTGAGCAAACGCATCACGTCGGATAATGCGGCCGTCTGTGCATTGGACATCGTTCCGAGTAGCCCAGCCGCAAAAGTCATATCCAGTATGTTTCTTGGACATTTTTGTTAACTCCTTTGCGTTAGTAGTATGTTTTCTTCCATTTTGAATTTTCCTTTCGCCATTGCGGTATCCGTCTTACAGCTACTTGTAGTATTCATCAGGGATGTCTGCATACTCTGGATTACCTTCCGGAGTCTCTGCTGCGACAGGATTGCCGGTCATAGGATCTATTGGCTGGTTGATGTTCTTATTGACAAGAGCATCCGCATCAGCCTGGTCGGAAGGTTTGAAACCAATAATTCCACGCATTTCGTTAGACGAGATAATAGCGTTACGAGTAAGCGTATCAGCGATCTGCGCAAGATCAGAGACAGGAATCAGCTTGAACGGATCATCAAAGAACATGATCGACTGCTTCTGAGTACGCGCCGTCTTGGTAAGCCACTTGCGTTTTATCTCATCCACCAGCGTGGAAACTAAAGGTTCTATAATGTTGTTGATATAGTTTGTTTCAGCTTTCTCATCCGCAGAGCCGTTCAAGATCTCAGCTGAAACGCCGATCTGATCCTGAAGCTGCTTTGTCAAATTCTCGATCTGTTCCTGCAGATTATTATCCAGAGACCGGTTAAGCTGAATAACCCGTTCGCTTGCGTCAATGTAAGCAATTCCATACTTGGATCCGGAGAGCTGAACCTCAATGTCTCTTCTACGCTCCTCTGCCCTCTCCTGCTGCGTCGCATGGCGAGTGGAGTATGGCAACTGAATGATCATGTCCAGTTTGCCGGAAGCATTACGCTCATCGATTTCGTCCAGAAGAGCCATTTTTCTGCGAAGCCGTGCCATCAAAGAGTTTGGAGCGTTCATGGTCTCATAGAAAGGATTCTGCAAAATGAGGCAGAGAGACTTTTCCATTCGAGTGTTTTCTCTTCGTCCGGTCTCTTCGTTGTAAAGCTCAACGTCGATATGCTTTGGATACCAGTTCAGTATCTTGCCAACTCTGGCTGAAGCAATGTTGTTAACTGTCATAGTAGAGAAATTCACATCTGCATCAATCGGACAAACAGCGATGTAGCCTTCATCAAGGAGCGACGCATAGATGTCTTTCTTAAACTCTCTTGCCGTCTGGTCAATGTTTGCTTCAAGTGTGAAGAGATCATTCAGAGGTCCTTCGATATCTTCCTTGTAACGCTTCTGATCATCGAGTTTTACATGTCGGATATCTACAGCCGCACAGTCAACGGCGATCCGATTGAGAATGGGCGTAATAATAGACCGTTCGCTTCCCGGTCTAAACGTTCGGCGATCCGGCCTATAGTAGGAACCTGATCCATAGTATGAAAAAGTGCTTGGCGTGGGATCTTTATTACGAAAGGCGTTCCAAGCCTTTTGAATTCGTTCAATAATGTTTGGCACTGGAAATTACCTCCGTACTTCCATTTTGAATTTATCTTTTGGGTCTACGCCTGTAATCATTGTTACTTACAGGGCCACCAGCAACAGCTTCACCCTGCTTCTGAGCTTTATTGCCTGTTCCGGAATAGTTGCGGCCGGAGGATGAGCTTGAAGACTGAGATGGCGCTTCAGTTTTTTTACCAAACAGATTCTTGAGGAAAGCACTGCCGGTAGCAAGAGCGGATGAGCCTTTCTCTTCAATGTTAGCGAGAGTGTTAATGGCCCATTTATTTCCAGCTTCAAGCTGATTCTTAAGCCACTGAGCACCCTGTTTAGCAGAACCAGAAGCATCGTCGATCATATTATCAAGAGCATTAAGAGCTTTAGAGGCTTTATAAGCAAGGCTCTTCTGCTCTTCTTCGGCTTTACGATACTGCTCTTCACCGAGTTTCTGCTTTTGCTCTGCTCTATCATAGTCACTACGCAACTTATTGGCTTCATCGTTATTTTTGTCTATAAGTGAATTCGACTTCTCAAGATCACGTTTAGCAATAGCTTCGTAGCCTTTAACTTTTTTATCAGCTCGTGCGCTTGCTTCTCTTGCTGCATCTTCTTTAGACGCTAGTTCAGACTGGTATGCTGTCTCTTCATCGTACTTTTCCTTGGCAACTCTATATTGTTCGGACTTCTTGCCGTATACCTGTTCTGCAGCTTCAAGATTTTCTCTTGCCTTTGAAACTTCGGCACGATGTGCGTCTCGCTCTTTTATAGCTTTCTCAGCTTCTTTTCTGGCAGTTCTAGCTTCTTCTGCAGCTTTTCTGTATCCTTCAATCTGTTTATTTTCTTGCTCACTTCTATTCGCATACTCTTTTCGATATGTCTCAATGTTTTTTTCTTGATTAGATTTTATCTTTTGTTTTTCTTTCAGATTTTCCCGAGCATAGTTCCCAGCAGCTTCTTTCTGAGCATCGACTTTCTTGGAGTAATTCTTGAAGTCTTTAGCAGCATTTGAAACATTCTGTTTGGTAGCTTTGTAGCCTGCAGAAATGTCTTTATCAGCACTCTCAGCTACTTTTTTAGCTCCTTCACGGCCATTTTTCAGGTATTCCTTCGGAAGCTCATACAGATATTTCCATACGCCACCAATCAGACGTTTGTCGATGTACTTATGGCCTTTCTTCCATTCCGATCCCTTGGCTGAGTGCATCAAATAGCCACCTTGCATGGAACTATTGGACATCATATAGTTTCCATGACATGAGGCGTTATTTGATCTCATATAATACGCCATTTTAATTTTCTCCTCTCTGACATGAGATTACTCAAACATATCTTTATTTGCTTTGTAAGCGACATACGCATCCATCAATGCTGACACGTTGTCGATCTTTTCTTCACGCCTCTTTTTAAGAAGCTTGCGGTTTCCGTTGGTGTCCTCGATCGTGATACAGTTGCCCATACAGAAACTCATAATCTCTTCATCAAAGAGGAGTTCTCTTCTTTCAGCCAGAATCTTCAGTTCGCCAAGCGGCACCGACTCCGTCTTCACGCCCTGAGGAACTTTCACGATTCCATACGGCCCGTTATCGATCTCCCACTGATTAATGAAAACCGGAGCATTGTAAGGGTCGTAACCGAGACACAAAACATCGTATTTCATGTCCTCAATAAACTGAAAGAGGTCTTCATACACTTCACCGATATCGAGAACCGTCGACTCCATGATAATTAGGCTACCCTCACGGATAAACTTTTCATACTCGGAGCGAAGAGCTCTTGGCAACTTTTGGAATGTATATGAAGTAATATAGCTTCGCGCCTTGATTCCGAATCCCCTACCCTGCAAAGGAAACAGAAACGTAAAGGCGCAGAAGTCATCGCCCTGCGAAAGGTCCATACCCATCGCGCAAGGCATGCCATTGTAATACTGAATTCGATGTGGCTGGGTTTCTTCGTAAGTAAAGAAGTAAGTGTAGCCCTCCATCGGAATGCCGAATCTCTTTGCCAGAGTATCATTCCTGACGGATGGACTTTTCTCAGCTCGCTCCAATTCTTCCTGATAAGTTTCAAAGCTTACGGTCTTCCCGAGGTTCGGATTCGCCTTCACCCACATTGCCGGCGTGTTCAGCTCTTTGATGTCATCAAGCCGATACCACCAGATTGATACATGCGGATTGAAGTAGTCCCCTTTCAGGATTTCCATAAGTTCCATCTTAATGGAATCTCCGGGGCCGTTTCGAACCGTACCCTCAGACGACGTTGCCACGATCAACCAGTCATCGACCTTAGATGCACCTTGCTCCAGAGCGCCTACGACATCTTCCCGAATTGCACCGGAAAGCCATTCATCGACAGTTGCATACTTGCATCTTGCACCCTGAAGCTTATCAATTCGCATTGGTCTACTTTCGATAATTGAATTGGTGACAAAGTTTTCGATACCCTTCTTGGTCGAAGCTATTTTGACTCGATCTGCTTTGTTGCCCGTGGTATTCTGGATAGAGCCTTCCGTCATAAACTTGAAGACCGGACCGCGTGCTCTGGTGATGGCAATCTTCAGCGGCAGAGTTGTTTCCTCTGATTGTCTGACGGTCGGAGCGGTAACAATCTGGTCTGTCGCATCCGGATCCACAACCAGACCATATGCCTGGATGCAGGTATCATAAAGGCTCTTTGCTGCGCCACGCCCGATGATCAGATACTGCTTATGCCGAAGACGCTTCTTGATATACCGAGTCTCGTAATGTCCACCTGAATCAAATCCATTCGGCACCCAGACGCTTCGTTTCACAAAGTAATACCAGCCAAAGACATCCTCGCCCCATAGCTTGAAGGAATCCAGAAGCTGAAGATCTCCGCCATCAGTTAGTGTCAGTTCTCTTTCGCAGAATCTGATCCAGCCTTCTACGGCATCGCTGTCATAGTAAAACCGGGGATCCTCAATCAGGAAGTCGATCAGATTCATCTGCATGGAAACTTCTCTACAGACAGGGATCTCTCCTCGTATAACGGCATCTCGAAACATGCCGTAGTATTTTGGTACAGCAGTGTTCGATAAAGCCATTTTGAATTGACACCTCTAGTTGAATGTGGTAGATTTATGGGGAAAGGTGGTGGAAAAGGATGAATGAATATATGGTTCGCTTAATTCTCTTGATACTTATTGTTGGCGCAATTGTATATAGAAAGCAACTTGTCGAACTTATATCTTCCAAAAGAAAATATTCTGCAAAAGACGCCTTCGATAACATAATCAAATATTCAGATCCAAATCTGCCAGCCCAACGACCAGTGACAAAAGAGACTTTGCATGAAGAACCTCAAGAGCGATCTGAGCCTTCACCTGTACCGTCAAAACCAAGAACAATTCCATCTACTTGCGGAAAATGTGGAGCAAATCTGGAATTAGATTTAGAACATTTAATAACATTTTGTCCTTACTGTGGAACAAAACTATTAATAGACATTGATCTCGTCGAAAAGTTTTATGCTGAACGAGAAAAAACAAAACGAGAAGAACTTCAGCAAACTTTTAATCTCGAAAAAGCTAAGATAGATGCTGAAGTAAATGAACGACTTGAGCACAAGAAAGCTCTTATTAATGCCAAAAAAGAACGTCAATTAGCTCGCGAGAAGGTCAAACTTGAACGAAAGCTAGCGAAAGCAGAGATTCAGAAAGAACGTGAACGCGTTAAAGCTGAAACCCTAAAAGAAGTCATGATCGAACGAGAAAAACATACGAAAGGTGTTCGAATTCTAGTAACTATCAGCGCTTTAATTATTGGCATTCCAGCAATTCTGCTTTTATTAATCTGGATGGCAACAGACGGGCTATTGTCGTCACTAACAAATTTCTTTTCGTCCTTCTAATGAATTACGATTTTGCTTGTTCAGCTGCTTTCTTTTCTTTCTTTGATCTCTTGTCCTCAAGAGCTTTTCTAAAGCTGCTGTAGGTATTATAAATTCGCCAGCTGTCTCCTGCGACGTTGGCAATCGTATTAAGTGTCTTGGTTACTTTCTCCATATTCCGTTTGTTCTCGGAGTCAGAGATATCTTTGACTCGACGATCCCAATCAATCTGTCTCATGATCTCATCAACTTCTTCCTTGGTGAGATCATTTCTATGCTTATAGAGTTTTTCAGGATGGGCACGAAGATCGTCTTTTAAAGCCCGGCGCTCAGCAGCTGCCTGTTCAGCAGATTTAGCGGCTCTGGCTTCCGATTTGGCCTTACGCTTTGCCTGTGCTCTAGCTTTCAGTTTCCCAGCAGCATTACGGAGGAGCGGATACGGAGGTCCATGCCTGACTCCCCACTGCATGCCGGTAACCCCTTCATGTGCCAAATAATTCTCATCGTAAATGTAATACATATTTTCACCTCTTTGATTATTCCTTAGAGGAATTGTTATCGGATGCCCACGATTTCTATATTCTGAAGCCATTTTGAATTCCTCCATTACTGTTTGAGGTGATTCTGGAACATATAGACAGCACCTTCAGTCAGTGGGCCAAACTCGCCATCTGCATCCAGATCATTGCCAAGATAATTGAGCACCGCCTGGAGTGCTGTTACAGCCCAACCGACATCACCATTCTGGACTGTTGGCATTCTTTTACAGAGTTCTTTCCAGGTTTCAGGTCCGCAGATGCCGTTAAGCTTCTGGAGATCATTTTTGTCGGTAATTACTTCTGCGATCTCTTCAGATTCTTCTTTTGTCTCTTCCGGATACCGAAGCACCTGATTCCACGGATAATTGAAATACGTCTGAACAAGAAACTCTCGTCCGTTCTGATCCCCGGAGATTTCATTCCCTTCGGAGGATCTGGCATGGACGAGTTTATTGTTTCCTATGAACTGAGCCGCATGGAGATCTCGGTTTATGAGAACGTCTCCACGCTTCAAGCCAACGCCAGAGCTCAGATTTACAGTGCTCGTGACATCCTTGAAGCCACACTTGAGAAATGCTTCTCTCATGTTACCAGTCCAAGCTGCTCCGCCATGAGATTTTACAGGAACACCTGCTTTCTCCCATGCGTCGATCACAGCGTGGCCGCAGTCAAAGTCGTATGGACCCCAACCGCCCCAGAGATAACCATAGCGATTGTCATTGGCTTCCATTTCAAGGATCTGGGTCGCTTTTTCTACTTTACTCATTTTCCAAGTGGCCCTCCTATGAAATTCATTTCTTTAATGCATTCGGGACAAATACCGATATCATTCTTTCCGGAGCTTGGGTACTCTCTTCCGCATTTCTTACACGTCAAGATTTCGCAATGCTTGTTTGCAAAGATTCGGAAATGATCTTTAAAAAAATCGACAAAGCTATTAATGATCATTTCTGTCACCTCAGTATCCGAATCGGGCGACTTCTTTCAGCGTCCATTCCAGCATATCGATCTGCTTCTGTATGGCATCAACAACAGTTCCGCTAGCAGGAGTATCAAACATCATCTTTGTCTTGAGATAAACGTACTGGACAATATCATCAGACATATTGCCGGGGATAAATTCATCCCATGTTTCATCCTGTCCGGTTATCCGGAACGGAGACTCCGGACCTACTCCAAGCTGGCAGAGTCTTGAGAATGCGGAATTGATGTGAATGATCAGATCAGTGTCAAAGACATCATACTCAACACTCGGACCAATCATCTTGCGGATTGTCAGCAGTATACTTTCGCCTTTATCAGTGCACGAAGCCATTTTGAATTCACCTCCAGGGGCAAGTATCATTTGGTTTTCTTGGATTGTATTCGAAAGGGAGAATCAGAGACTCGTCCCCGTAGTGAATTGCTCTGTGAGTTCGATCACGGCAAGAGATTACATACTCAGGATCCATCAGGTACCGAGTCTGATAAACAATGTCTTCTGTCTTAATCGGATTCATATGATGGATTATAATGTTCTCGCCATTTGCAAACTCATGATCGAGATCGGCCAGATCGCAGCCATGGTCCCGTATGATGATCTGCCGACGAAACGCTTTCCATTCTTCAGACCTATAGAACTTCTGATTGATGTAGCGTTCCCAGCCGAAGGTTTCTCTCCCGACCTGGCCGCCAAGCATTAAGTATTTAAAGCGGCCAATATAATCAGGAATCTGCATAAGCTCAGTATACGTACGGATCTGTTGGGTAGTCATCGGTAGACTCCGATCTGTAGG
Organism: uncultured Oscillospiraceae bacterium; assembly: GCA_964570015.1. GTDB lineage: Bacteria > Bacillota > Clostridia > Oscillospirales > Oscillospiraceae > Limivicinus. The sequence continues at coordinate 34,601 of CAZMXF010000001.1, forward strand.
AACTGAGAGCAGCAATGACCTCTTTGTAAGATTCCGCTCTATCTCTCTCAGATTCAATTGCTTCAGTCTTTGCCTTCAGAAGAGCATTCTCCTTCTGAAGTTTTTCCATTTCTTCCCGCTGACGAATTGATCCTGCTTTTAGAAAATGAACGTATTCAGCAGCTGTAGCGGTCCCGCTCAGGATTCGCTGCTCAACTGCGTCATAAGATAAAGCAATGAGCCGATTTTCACGTTCCTCCGGGGTCATTGCTGGAGGCGATTGCATGATTGGCTCATTAGTTTTGGTAGACTTTCTTGCAGCCAAACCACAGTTCGCCACCTTTCTTCATGAGTTAATACCTAGTTTTATAGTCTTTTCGGTGAGTATAGTGGTGGTTGAGAGGTTTATCATGAACTTGAAAGGAGAGCCCGAAAGAAAAAGCAGCCAGCCGAGGTTGTATGTTCAAGGAGGTTACGCAGTATGAAAAAGACGTACGAAGCACTATACTCACGGAAAAGACTATAAGGACTAAAAATATAATTAAACCCCCGGAGGAAAAATTGAGACCCCCGCGATCAGGGGGTGGGGGTGCTTTTTAAATAACCCCCGGTAGGGGCCTTTATGAGTACTTTTCAGGGGCATTCGGGGCCGGATTGGGTCCGAATTGTCCTTTTCTGTACTCATTTGAATGCAAAACGTGAAAGAATTGTATAAAAAGATGCTTCAAGTCAAGAAATACTATGCATAAACACACAAAAAGCATAATAAATCTCAACTCAAAGCATCTAAAACAAAAGGAAAACAACACAAAAGAACTACTTACTGATCAACTACTTTAACATAACTGACTTCCTTGCCTGTGACAGGACTTTTCAGTCGAATGTCCAGCTTTAAGAAGTCATCAATTGCACCTTCGATAGACGAATCCATTTCGCGAGGCGTAAAATCCGGTGAAGTAACAGCTATACGAGCCAACAACGAGCTCGAATAGTAGCCGCAAACAGCTTCATCATAAGACGCCCATGTATCATACTGCTTGAAAGGATTATACGGGTTATCGGAGGTCGATAACATAGTGCGAGCCATGAGCATCACTCTCCTCTCAAATTGAATTGGCTAAGATCGATCTCTTTGGCAAGCGTAGATCTGGAAATGCCAAGTTCCTGAAGAATATCAGGCACTTTTGCTCCATTTCGAAGCATTGAAAGGGCATGATTTTTCTTTGCTGCACTCAATCCAGTATCTTTTTTTGGCGTGAATTGCTGCTTTAGCTCGTTTTTATCAGCATATTTCAAAAGTTTCTTCAGACTAGTCTTTGAAATAGCGCCCGCATTGATTGCTTCCACTTCTCTGTCTGAGAAAGTGACCTTATAGCGTCTCTTATGCGTAGGATCATCACGAGTTGAACCATAAACAAGATCTCTGGCCTGCTCGATCATCCGGCTGGAGATCTTTTTAAGCTTATCAGCATTCTCTTTGCTATTAAGATCAGGATTTGCCTGCTTTGCGGCATCAATCTGACTTTTTGCAATTGCCTGGGCCTGCCGTTCTTTCGGAGCTTCCAGTTCCGCTTTTACAATCTTATTATTTAAACTTTCAACTTCATCCTTGTAAATTTCTTTTGCCGATTTGTTAACTTCCAATTCCTGCGTACTTCTGGATTCTTTTCTCGCTTCATTTCCTAAAGCTTTTAATCTGTTGGAATGATCAGCATAAATTTTTTCTTTCCAAGTTCCAGACGAAAGTTCATGCGCATCATCAACATAATCCAATTTCTCAACTTTTTCAGTTGCTTCCTTAACTTTTCCGGTTTCTCTGTAAACTTTTTTGCCTTTATTGTATCTTTCCAACTCAGCTTCAGTCATAATGGAAGGATCCGTAATCTGCTTTGTCTCTTTGTAAGTACGATTTGTATTACGATAGATCTTTTCACCATTGTTATATCTTTCCAATTCTTCCGGGGTCATATCATTCTTACGGGTGATTTCTTTTCTTTCCGGAATAACCATTTCGCTCTTGGCTCTGGATATCAATGTTGAAGCGCCACCACTTCCATCATCGTTTGCATGCCGTTGATATTTGTCTACAAGCTCCTGAATTCTGTTGTCTTCATAACTTTTCTGCCAATCCAGATTGTGCTTTTCGGCATCGATAACGACCATGGAATGCTTAACCGCTCTGACAATTTCATCAGAATCAAGCTCAGCGCCTTTAATAGTCATGTCTGTAATAAGATTCGAGATCTTACCCATTTCCATGCCTTTATTGAAACTATCGCCAACCATTCCATCACGGCTTTTGCCAGTACAACGCTGTGTATCTGGATTTCTAGCATATTGATCATTTGGATTAAAATTAATCAGTTCATCAATTGCCGGATCGGTTTTAAAGTTTTCGCCTTTTGTCGGAATGACAAGAACCGTATCGCCATCACAGTCTGCACCGGAAAGTTGTGCTCTTGTTGTCGGATTAACACCTATTGCATGTTCCGGATACTGTCCTATTTTATCAATGCCTTCCTGATTATTATTATTAACAGTCAGTTTCGGAATCTCAAATGTACCGGCATGTGGATGACGAATCAGAATTACTTCTTCACCATCTTCATACATTGGAGCATAAACTTCGTTCTTTCCAAGAGAATTTACAGGCATTAAGACTTGCGTACTTTGTCCAGAAAAACTTGCGCCTTTTAAGTCCACAGCTGCAGAATCACATTTTGAAGCGAATTCATCCATCATTTCTTTTCGAATGGTTGGATTTGAAATGTCTTTTATTTCATCAAATTCACGCTCAAATTCATCATATTTCTTGTCAAGCTGTTTCTCGATAGTTGATGGATATTGTTTACTTAAAAATTGTGAAGATGAAGTGTTTGCCCATTTGTCCCAGTCTTCATTATCATTGACAATATTAATTGGCGAAGTATGCATTTCTCCATCAGAACCTTCATAATCCCACTGACGAAATGAAGCTCCAAATGGATTTGACGGGTCATTCTTCATATGCTTCAGAACAGTATCATCGCCTTCTCCAAGCATTGGCGTGCCTTCGTGCTTATTAGTGTTAAACATAATATCAACGCCATCAGGCCAATCTTTTAGCGATTCTTCTGTAGCGTAATGTGCCATACCTTTCAGGTAATGACTATCATCAACAGCGATGCGAACCTGTGCATAGCGATTCTGTCCTAAAGTCAGATCTTCAACGCCTGGACGAATCTCAATTGTTCCGTCACTGTCAGTGCCACCCTGTTCGTCATATCGAACAGCAACACGACTAGAATCAACACTTTCAATTGGCTTTCTCAAGACCGGCGTTTCGCCGTAATCTTTAAAATATAATCCATCAGGAGAGGTTACTTCACCAATATTGTCAAAGACTTCCTGTCTGGTCGTCTCGCCATCACAGAGAATCTGCATGGTTGTCTTCTGTTTTGGATTGGAAGCCTGAGGAAGCTGAATATTATAGACGTTGTAGCCCTGATCCTTCAGAATGACACGAGCTTGTTCCAGCTGCGTTTCACTGATGCCAAGCTGACGATGAACGCCTTCACCAATATCAAGATAGGGCTTTTGCTCCAGCATATTACTCAAATTCTCAGCGATGCCGGACAAAGTCTGTTTATTCTTCTGCTTATTCGGATCAAGCCAGTTGCCAATGGTTTTATCAGTGACGCCAAGCTCTTTAGCAATTGCAACATTACTCCAGCCTTTATTTTTCAGCTTCTGAGCCTTCATAAGGGCTTTCATGTCTTCCTGCTCTCTGAAATATCTTTCATAAGCACGAAAGTCATTTGTGCTCAGGCCAAAGGCTTTAGCAATATCTTTCTCTTTTAGCCCCATTTGCTCAAGCTCTTTTGCTCTTGTCAGAAAATTCTTATTTCGCTGTGGATTCTTGCCGGATCCCCAAGGGTATCTTCCGGAATGGCGTGGAGTGCCGTACCATAATCCGTCCTCACCCTGGACGAATTCCATCTGCTGAAATATCATTTGTCATCCTCCTGCAAAGATTCCTCTACCCATGAATCCCGTTCTTTGATCAAGAATATCAATTCTTCCATTCTGTCTTTATCCGGAGCAAACTCCTGAACGTCATCATTCTGGTAGATTCTAAGATTTACTTTTGTATTTGCAGGATTCACGCCAAACACCCGTTCATACTCCATTAAAAAAAGAGCAGCATAAATTTCAAGCTGCTCCATATGAACCGGTCCGGATCCTGTTTTCAGGTCGTGCACTCTCAGCACACCACGATCTAAAGAAATCGCATCTGTATGCCCAAAGCAATTGTCGGTATACTTTAATGCCACTTCGGGAGTCATGCCATAACCAATGGCATCATTCACAAAAGCGGTAAGGGTCTGCGTAGAACCTCTAAGCTTTAGTCCCTCTCTGATCAGATTCTCAGCAAGCTCATGCAGTCTGGTTCCTCTCGCAGCAGCCTGTTGAGTGTAAATATAATTGCGAATCTGGTCACGATCATAGTTCAGCCAGTAAGGTTTACTCGGGCTAAGAATTGCATGCTTATCCTTTAACTCCCAATGTTTGATAAAGTTCATTAAGAACCTCCTGTTTATTTTCAGGAAAAATAAAACGAGCAAACGACATCTGATTTGCTTGCTCAACATAATAATCCTGATTCGGCTGGTGGCTTGCTTTTTCATAAGCTTTGCATTCCAACAGTGCCCAATGTTTCTTATAAAGAATGGTAAGATCAGGAATGCCCTGCTTCCATTCATTCTTAAATATCCATGCACCCGGCAAAGCTTTCTCCAGTTCTTCAATTAAATCGGACTGGAACTCTTTCTCCAATTCTTTTTCTGATTTCACAATTTTAACCTCGAAAACTTAAAGAAGTCGTCAAAAAAGGCGTATCTTCTCTCTCTACTATAGGCGTTGTGAAAATTACGAATTTTTAGACCGAAAAAAGGCACTTTCATTGAAATTTCTCTTTCTTTTCAATGCTCTGGAGATTGCAATATCAATCGGAGCATATGTCTTGAAAGAGTAATAATATAAATCATGAAAAGGCGTGTTCCTTCGATCAATTCGTCCCATTGCCTGTTCAGTTGTCTTGTAGGAATAACTTGGCGAATAAAATAGGATCGTGTCTGTCCGAATACAGTTCCATCCTTCGGCTCCTGCTGTGTACTGCACGAGATAAACCCACCGCTCTGTATCAGGAATGTTTTGGTGCCGATGGCCATTCCATTCAGCAAAGGCTGTTCCTTCAGGCCATTCAGCATTTCTCAGAATCTCAAGCTCATAATCGAAATTGTAAAATATAATTAATTTCGGGTGGATTTCAGCAATTCTGATAACTTCAGCACAGCGGCTCGGATCAGCATTCACAGTCTTTCGAAGCAAGTAACATAGTTCACTAACGTTTTCAATTGGTTTATTCTCATAGAAGTTCCATCGATCACGCATCAAACGCCGATATGATTCTTTGTCATAATCAACCAGAATCTGTTCCATATGTCGCTCTGTTTGTTTATTATATTCGATATCAACTAGAATGCTGTCTCGCATTTGCTCAAGATCCCGTTCATTGAAATACTGGTCAACCTTTGGAAACTTGGAATATCTTGAATAGATCACATGCCTATTAACGAAGTCGCTCTTATTTTTAAAGAACCCATTTGCTATAAAGATAGACAAATAGTCCATCCAGCAATCGCCTGGGGTTGCACTCAAAAATATCCATCGGTTTCTCTTTGAGATCTTGATAAAGCTCTTTGACCATTTGCCATAACCTACAACACGCTGCTCATCAAAAAGAAAGAAAGAGTCTGTGACATCGATGTATTTCTCAATATTATTCCATGAATCCACGACGACTTTGATCTTATCCCGATAATAATTAATTTCAGGATCGCTGGATAAAAGGAATGGGGACATCTCGTGCTCCCATTCTCTATTATCTCGTTTTTTCGCAGTTGTAATAATATAAAGATCCAAAGGACGTTTCATAGGCACATAATCACTTTCATAGCCGTGATCCTTACCATTGATCTTTCCGCCACAGACTTTGCAGAAATAATAGGCAAGGCCGGCCCGACTTTTGCCGGAACCGACCCCACCGCATAAAATATTCCCATTTCTTAATTTCTGAACAGCTTCAATCTGTCCGGCATCAAGCTTGGGATTCAATTATCATCACCAACTTTTAGAATGGTGTATTTTCCTCATTCATATTGGCATAGCGATCAGCAAAATAGCTTGGAACAATTTCTGCCCAAATCTGAGAAGCAAACAGAGGATTGTAAACTGTTCCATTCTGATGCGTCTTCTCTTTGCCAACTTCAAGGACAAGACCGAGATTCTTAAACTCAGCATTATCAAGAACTCCAACATGAGCCTCATCAAGCAGCGTGTCCACGCCGGTACTCGCGGAGATCATATGCACTTCAACAGGCTTCATATACCAGGATACATTAACTGATACATAAGGTCTTGCCACATCATTATCGTCACGAGGACGGGTGTACTTCACTTCACAGCCAAGGGTCTTGAACTGCTCAGCTGAAGCTTCGTCAAGATAGAGCAGAAAATTTCTTCTTCCGGCAGTGTTAACAACACGGCCTGTCTCCTGGTTACGTTTCTCTTCGCCTTTAAAATTTCTGGAACGAGCTTCATTATCTTTAATCTCATCCACAATAACACTGGTCTTAAAACCGATCTTGTTTACTTCAACAATTTTCATAATTCTTTTAAATCTCCTTAATAAATTTTATTGTTGACAAAATATAATTAAAAATGACCATCAATGAACGAATTCGTCAAACGAACCGAACTTGTTGATGGTCTCTTTGGCTTCTTCAGCCAATGTTTCGAAATAGCTCATATCAATATCGTCTTCTTTGTGGAACTGCTGAACGTACTCAGCTTCCATCCAACGATATCCTTTTGAACCTGCCGCATAAGCATATTTTCCATTATTCTCTCGAACGAGTCTTCCGCCGCCCGTTCCGGGCTTCATCGGGCAGAAGAGACCCGCTCTTCCAACAAAGTGACAATCATGGCCTCGTCTAATTTCATCTCTGACTTCAGTCAACCGAATATAATCAGCAAAGTAAGCATCCTTCGTATACTGCTCCAGCTTTTTGTCAGGAATATCAACAAGCCTCGGGGCTTCGCCATCAACCAGCTTCTTGTGATTCTCATCATTGAGATCAAAGCCAGCTTTTGACCATTTCTTCAAGAGCTTATCTTCTTCTTTTTCAACAGCTGTACAATCTCCAAGATCTTCATCCATGTCCAAATATAATCCGAGACCGACCTTTACAGTCTGCGTAACGCACAGATCTCTAAACTCAAGAGGCTCATGGCTAAATAAAGTTTTGAAAACATACGGATTGCTTGCTTTCTTGAATTGGTCCCCAGTGCCTTCCCACTTCCCTGCCGACTTACCATTCGCTTTGTCTTCCGTATATTTGCAAATATAAACAGCATCATTCACAAGGCAAAGGCGATCAAACTTATGTTCAATCTCAAACGTGTAGCCAAACTTCTTGCCATAGTCATAGACAAACTGGAATATCTTTTCGTCAGGATGATCAATCTTAATACTGTCGGTCTTCACATGAATAACCTTGTATCCACGCTTCTGAACTTCCGTGAGCAGATCAATCATGAAGAGCGCTCCGCGCTTGGCAACCCAGTTGTCGACATTTCTCGGATCATGCAGTTTGTTCTCAAAGTGCGCCGCTGTCAAACCATACACAGAGTTAATCGCGATCTTCAATGCGTATGAGAGCGCTGCAGCATCTTCCTCTGAAGTGAGATAAGGCGCAAGCGCCCCATTATAAAGCTTTCTGGCCTCATCAAACTGTTTATGCTTGATCATGAGTCTCAGATCTAAAAGACGCTTAAAGTTTTCTGTGTAAGGTCCAAAGCCATTCTCCGCTATAATCGATGACGGATGGTGCGATGCACTGTCGTAGCATTCAGCGTCGTAGTACATGCCTGGTTCAGCATAGACAAAGCCGCCTTCTCCAGGGTCATAGCCTTTATAGATCGATTTCCCAGATATAATTACATCTTCCGAAATATAACGGCTCCGATCGATGCCAAATGGATTAAACTCGTAACCAGGAAACTCTTTGCTGAGATCCGGATAAACAAACTGAGCCTGAGGATTCTTTTCATTGCCGACAATGAGCTTTGTGGTCAGAGTATTTGTCGTGTCATTTACGGTACTTCCAGGTCCAACCAGAATATTTGCCAGGTCAGCCAGGATCTGGCGTCCTTTAAAGTCCGCCTGGTTTGCCAGAAAGACAGCTTCAGTTGCAACAACGTCATTGATACAATACTCGGCAACCTGTTTCCACCTATCCTTCGGAACGGGCTGATCCCATGGAAGTCCTAGCTCCTGGTGATGAATGCCAAGCTCAATCTCCCATTTCTTCAAGCTCTGCTTCTTGGCACAGAAATCATAGACATCCGTGTAAGATAGATTGTAAGCTTCACGAATCTTATAAACATTCTTGCCTTTGGTCCCGCCTATAATGTTCTGTGACCTGACAAATAGTTCATACGGAGTTTCGCCCATAATGAGAGCCATTGCAATATGGTTATCGTAGTCTCTATTATTAAACCCGATCACGTTAAAGTCTCTGAATATCCTAAGGACTTCATCCGATGACGGATTTATCATAGAGAACGCCTTTTCATGAAGAGGTTTAACACAAAGAACAATCAGATTGGGAAACACCTCAAAATCAATGAACACAATCTTTTTGTCTTTTGTCTCCGGTATGATCTCAGATGGCTCTTCACTTCTGAACTTCATAGTTTCAACCTTGTCCAGACATTCCAGAGAGTGATGATGTGATGAAGCAGCAAATGCCAGCACAGATGATTTCATATCAGAAACATCATAGTGCATTCCACGCTCATAAGCATCATTTAGTACCTTTTCTATAAAGCTCACACAAGTAACTGTATAACCAGGCTCAACTTCTTTTCTTAAAGCTTTCTTAATTAGTGATCTTAAATGTTTTTCATCTTCAATTACATAATCTTCGACCAATTTTACCTCCTTTTTAAGCGGCAAACCGGAACTGATCGTTGCAATCGGAATATCATTGCATCTGCTCAGCTTTCGTCTCAATGACGACTTTCCGGTAAATACCTTAATCTCAACATCTTTTTCATAAACTGATGCAAGCTTACTAACATCTCCTGTGTAAACATACTCTAAATGAATCGCATTCCCACTCTTACTGAGTTCAGCATAAGTAGGCGGCCACTTGGAAGCGGCCTCCAAATTTAGCTTTAAAGACTTCTCCCCTGTCTCAGGATCCTTCTTGTCAAAGTCCACCGTAATATAATTATCAGGTGGCATGACATAGTGAAGTTCGGACGTATTAATGTCCGCAAGACAGGTTTCACATTTGTCCCAGGCAACTGATGGCTGATCACTTCCATCTGTCCGAATATAAGCTGTCTGGGCCGGCCACGAGGCACCAACCTTATCCAGCAGGCTCTCCGTCGTATTAAACTTCAGCCAACCCTCAGACTCTTCTTCTACCTGTTTCTCAAATATCCCGAACTTTTCAAGCTTCAGACCGCCATACCAGTTTCGAAGATACTTGTCTCCTTCATTGTAGCGTTCTTTAAACACTCTAAAATAATTTCGCAGTTCTTCTTTAAAGATTCGCTTTGAATAAGGATATGGAACTTTTGCATCACTTACATAAGCGTTATACTTAAACCAAGCATCATTTAATGTTGTAGAGTCACTTTTTTTGAAGTCATCAAAGTATTCTTCCATAAAGTTATAGAAGTCATTTGTTGCTCCAATCATCACCTTTGGAATATAACTATCATAATAATGAGGATCCTCTTCGTAAACTCTAAGACAATGTTCAGCTATAGCGCCAAGTTCAAAATCAATGCCCTTGAGTAACTGATTGTACTTTCTTAAAGGTATCAATTTTCCCGTAGGACTAACATCGATGAGTCTTCTTATAATACCTGACTTGGAATCTGTTATCTTTACGGGTCTATTTGTTCCAAGAAACAAAAATGTATGAAACGCCATGCCATACATTTTTCCATACTTAGTATTAACCGTCAGAGTCTCATGAGAAACCAGACTATTCAGCAAAGTATTATCTTCAATTCTACTAAGATCGCCATCATGCTCAATCGCCACAAGCGGATTATCTTTTAAAGGCTCAAGAGCAAAATCATTGTTTGCACTACCAAGTGATTTTGATTTAAACGGGGCGCAATAGCCATCAAACAGCTTTTCTATAATGTGAAGCACCGTTGACTTACCTGTTCCTGAATCTCCATAAAACACAAGAAACTTTTGTATCCATCGAGAATCGCCGGAAATTATAGCACCTATTGCCCATTCTATCTTTCGCTTTTCTTCAGGAGCATAAAGAGTCCCAACAAGTTCATCCCAGCATTTATGGTCGCCTGGTTCAAGCGCATAGTTCAACCGTTTTGACGAATAATTTTCTCGACTTACAGGAGAATTAGAAAACACCAAAGTATCATCTAATGGATGAAAATTTTCGTTCGCTTGTTTTTGAACGTATTTGTTCCATTTATCAATAGACCCTGAATCAGTATCCCACAAATATAATACTTTTGCATTTTCAAGAACTGCATTTGCCTTTTGAAACTTGTCCATTTCGGCATCAATTAAATCAGTAGCATCATCCGGGTCAGTTGACCAACGTCCTTTATCGGCATCCCAAATTGCATAAAAGTCTCCGCCTCGAATCATAAGATCTTTACTTTTCTTAGCAATAAACTTAGGATAAATTTCAGGTCGTGCATCTTTTTTCGCTCCTGGCCTGCATTCAATTTTAACGAAATCCGTAATTTAACCTCCTTCCTTCAAAAATTGGTTAGTGTCACTTTTGTCTGTTTTTTTCCGTACTCTTTTATATAAAAATACTTTTTCTCACGCAATAGGAGCAAAAAAAAGTGACAAAAGTGACACCTAGCACCGATTTTTATGCATTTTCGCCTTCATTTTTCAAACGTTGCTTACGAAACTCCCGAATTATATAAATGAGTGCTTCGTCTGTTTTGAGGCCAAATTTGTTCTTAACACGAAGTATTTCTCCATAATCTCCAAGTCTCACACTGACGTCTCCAAGTCTGGCGGTTTCATCATATTCGTATTCTTCATATCCAACATCTTTGTCAAGCATTTCGGTCTCCTTTCAATGATAAAAATTTTCAATACAATACTGATTCAGCTGCCACCAAAGGTCCATTTTCCGCATATCAGTCTCGATTCCTGAGCACGGAAACATTCCTCCCTGCCCATCTTGAGCATATTTTCTATGCATAAAAACGTCCAAAATATAATCGACTGCACGGGCGTTATAACCATAGTCATCATAAATATCAAGGCCCAGATTCTCGATCATCATCCAAAACCACGACCTTGTCTGATCCCCAACCAAAGGATCATACATGATATCACTATCGGTCTTTCGCGCCAGTGCAATCATCATTTCCAGGACACTACATCCCATGGCCATACTGAAGTCAGGATAGCCGATTTCCTTTCCAAATAACTTGCGAAGATTGAGTCCTCCTGCCGCACGATTTTCGTCGTAATCAACCTCCCATACAAACTCTGTTATATAAAGATGATACAGAAGTTTCTGATAGTTCATTTGCAAGTATTCATCATCCAGGAGACCGACTAACCAACGATAATATGCGTCATCCATCGGCTATCAATCCTCCTCTACAAAGTCTCCATACTCATCAGAATATAATCCATCCTCGACTCTGATTTCATTTATGAGGCTAAGCTGTTTGTCATATACAAGCGACGTTGAGTCAAATATAATTCCGATATACTGATCCCAGTCCTTGCCGAGAACCTTATCCGGATTTCTAATGATCGTGCCATCTTCTAAGCAGACAGTTCCATCGCCCTTATAGAAAATATAATAACCTCTTCCGTAAGACTTGTCGTCCAGCTCACTCTTGTTAACAACTGGCACAAAACGCTCATCATCTGGCAAATCAGAAACAACTTCAGGAGTAACAGGAGTCATATCAAGATCCCTCACGAGAGCTGAGTAATTGGTCTTATGAGTGTCCGGTTTTACCCTTTTTTCACTAATTTCATGAACTTTTTCGCCCATAATGAACGGAACCTCATCAGTGCCCTCTAAATCCTCTGAAATGGCCTCAGAATCGCTTGTACGGGCATTTTCAACGTCAGTCGATATCTCGCTCAGCTTTTTCTTAATCTCCTTACGCAGGCATATGAGCGTAATTCCGGCGCCTACCGCACAACCACCAAGAAATATAATTAGATTCTTCATCAGATCATTCCTTTCAGCGGATAGAAGTTAAAATCGAGTCTGAGACACGGTTTATACACAAAAGAGTTCTTCTCCACATCCCAGATCTTTTCGTAGCCTTCCAAACGGGTAACTTCAAGTCGCGCTCCTTTTCTTGAACAGCCAACGTCGATAAGATCTTCAGTAATATATTCTTCTCTGAATCCGAGCTGTCTTAGAATCTCTGCCCCTGAATAGAACTTGGCAACGCCAACTTCAAGGTCCTTTCGAATGTTTTCAACTCTCGAATCCAGGAAATAATCAGCATAGGACCGAATATCAAACGCATCGCAGGTCAGCTCATTAAAGTTCCTTGCATAGATCGACCCCGGCTGATTAATAAAGACATCGGCTTTTTTCTCAACGATTTTCTCCTGACCGGTTACAGGATCTTTCTCAATTACCTGAACCATGCCTTCCTGGGCGCCAAGATAGATTTTTTCCTCGGTTTCCTTACCAACAGCATCCTGAACTCTGCCACGGTATTCGTTAAATAGTTGCTGAACTGCCACAGAATTCGCTAAAAGCCGTGTATTTCGCACTCTAAGCTCTTTATGAGCCCCAAAGACACTCAGAGCACCAGCACTCCACAAAAGCGCAGGAACAGCGTAAATACGGCCAATTTTGAGACCGGCTTTCAGGTAAATTCCCAGATATCTCTTACCTTTCTCAGCCTTTTCTGCCTTTGTGAGTTCTTTCTTTTCCGTGCCCTCACAGACTTCGTCGAGCCTTTCCTGGGCTTTGATCGCATCATTAGTAGCATCGATAACTTCCTTCGCTTCCGGAGTTTTCATGCATGCATAAACAGTTCCAACCAAAAGGGATACACCGCCGGCAATAAGCATGAGTTCAGGTCTCGTTTCGATAACCTTTCTTCCAACGACTTTCATTGTGGATTTCCATGCACCGGACTTAAAGTAATTAATAGGATTCATTTTCGCTCTCCTTCATATAAAATAACGTCCTCTGTTTGAGGGTTGTAAAATATAATTTCATAGCCTGCTTTTTTGGCTATATTGCGGATTTCTTCAAAGGTGAAACTGTTAGACCATAATTTGTGGACTACAGAATCTTTCGTGAAATGCATAGCGGCGGCAAGAGTTTTGTTTGTTAATCCTGCCTTCTTTTTAAACTTTACAATGAGTTTTGATAACGGACGATCTTTGTAAACGTCGTAATACTCACTTTCGGTTGCCATACTTCTACCTCATCTGATTAATACTCACAGGAGGCGGGAAGTCAATAATCCACCGGCCATTAGACGTTGGTACAGGATGAGCAGTTTCAAGGTTATACCAGCCAGTTCCCTGAATCGTCCAGTTTTCTACAGGAGGTGTATATCCGACATCCGCATAAAAATCAGCAATACGTACTTTCCCATACTTCGCGATCATAGTTTTCAGGCGATCGATCTGATAGAGTGCATTGTCTTTGGAATCGAAGGAAATATCATTGATTCCGTAGCCATACTGTCCGCCATATACAGCTCCCTGAGTCTGCGCATAAAACTGTCCGCCCTGCCCACGAGCCATTGCTGAGTAATCTCTCTGAGCACCACCATACTTTCGCTCAAGCGGGTTTGCTGTGTCACGAACAGATCCGTAAACAGCCATCCCAGCAGCACCGATAATAGATTTGTAAATAAGGTCACGAATAGCCGGCCCCAGTACGTCGTATGTAATATAATTGCCAATACTATCGATCTTATCCGAGAAGAGAAAATCTACAACTCTCTTCAGAATAGGCTTTTTCTCCACTTTAAACTGTCCTCGGAGTTTGTTTTCTTCCATAACAGGTTCTTTATTATAGTCTGCCATTATTTTCCTCCTTTTGCTGGCTTCTGAAACCTACCTGATTAAGCGCCGGGATCAAAAGAAACCATAATAATGCCATTTTCTCGAACCAGACCGAGGCAAAAACTATACCAATGGTCATTACTATGTTCTCAATAGCCCGACAAATGATATAAACGTTAAATGAACGCGTGATTTTGTCTACCATTTGGGCTCCTTCCAAAATATAATTGCAAAAAGAAAAGGGAAAGTAGCTGTTAAAGCTACTCGCCCTAGATCATAATCTCAATCATTAGTCTTCCTTCGGGGATTCCATACTTGCAGAGTCTTCCGTTACAGGAACTGATTCTTCGATCGGCTTCCACTCTGCTTCCTGGGGCGGGAGGGCCATAGTCTGATCATCCTCGTCAATGTCTTTCTGATCATTCAGAGCAGAGCTGAGAAGCATTCCACCAGCGATTCCAACTCCAACTGCAAGTCCGATGCCGAGTTTTTTGCCGAATTTCTTCAGCTTAGACTCTACTTTCGGCTCTTCAGCCTTTGTTTCCTCGCTTTTGGTTTCCTTCTTTGGCTCCTTCTGAGCTTTCCGAATTTCCAATCCGAAGAGTTTCACAACCTTTTCCTTCTTAACCTCAGTTTCAACAGAGGTTTCAGCCTCTTTGACTTCCTCAACAACCTGATTCTCGTTCATTTCAACTGCGTTTTTCATGGTTTTAACTCCTTAAAATATAATTATTTGAGATCTCTCTCATCATAATAGCTGTGTTTTTTACGAATTTTTATCATATGTTTAGAGAGGATGCCCACAATAAACGCAGAAATTAGCCGTTAGTACCATCTGCCATTGCCATTTTTTGCATTGAGGACAATAAAACCACTTCAACATAATTAAATCCTTTCAAAATATAATTAATTCCCGAATTCTGCCTCTCTGGACAGTCCTTAATTCAGGTTTTTTAAGGAGGTTATGATGGATAGCGTTCCAAAAGTTCTGACGATGGAGCCAGATATTCCCGATAATCAATGTAACACAGAACTGGATATGTATTATCAGGATCCATGTACTTCTTGTATGTGAGAATATCGTTCGGTCTAAGAAGATCAGAATCCCCACGATATGCGCGAAATTCCAGAAGATCGCCAAGTCCTGTTGTCGAAAGTCCCTCAGCCTCGCCAATATCTTCAAGGAATACGTTCATTTCTTCCTTAGCACAAATATTAATGTCTTCCATGCCATTATAGTGAGGACTACCATCGCATACGGCAAATGGCAATTCTCTCTTAAATTCCTGGTTATAGAGAGTTCTCATATGTTGATTAAATTGGGTAATGCCATTCATGACATCAACGATGTTCCCTTTCCATTTAACGCCTGTAACGGTGTCAATGAAGAGCGTAGTTCCCTCTCCAGGAACGCCAGGAACCCATTTGTCGTAATCTTCCTCAGGATAATCGTTCTCAATAATGTCATTCTTCAGACTGGCGAGTTCTTTTTCGCCATCGGGTTTCTTGAGAATAGCTTTACGAAGCTTATCACTATCATCGCGATAAAACTGTGTAAGCATATACATTTCAGCAAGTCGAGAAAGGTCAATCTTATGCGCACCGATAGCGAGCCCGGTCGAGACCACTCCACATGCACCTGCGATCCAACAGTGTTTTCCATAAATTACCGCCTTATCCTTTACATTAAGAGGTTCTTTCTCATCCTCTTTGCGTTTGTTCTCTTCATATTCAATTTCCTTCTGTGCGTTCGGAGCTTCTTTAGCCACCAGAATCGCTGTTACCCAGAAACCAATAATGCTCCCGCCAATCATTATCGACGGGAGATTCTTTTTGCTAAACGTTACTGCACCTTTTGCAGCCTGCTTGATCCAGTTAAGATTCAGATTCATTCGTCTGCTCCTCCTTATGTTCTTTGTGCGCATTTCTAACGGCGTCAATCACAATAAATGGCCATTCTAATGATACGAGCGTAATCGCCTCAGCAAGCTCTGTAATTAACATTTTATTATTCAAAAGTTCTGGTTTATTTTTGAACGTTTCATGCGCACAAATGCAACTGATGATGACACCAATTCCAAGATATGCTTTCACAAATTTAGGCATTTTCAGGCTCTCCTTTCAAGTTCATGAAATATAATTAAACATACGAATACTTTTGTCCGAGATATACAGGAACAGTATCATACTCAATAGTCTTGATGTACTTATTACCCCATGCCATCTGTCCAATGTGTGCTTTGAAACGATTCTTATTGCCCCAACCTTCAACTGTTCCAAAGGTCGAGCTCTCAAGTCCAAGCATCGCTCGCCAGTCATTCCACTTGAGAAACGTGATTCGAGAAGCTTCATTTATTGCATCCAGCAGCTGACTTTCTGGAATCTTTATGAAATGACCAATGAAAGTATCATAATATTCCGTCCCGTCCCATACAGTATCTTCATCAAACGGGGCTTTATCTGCAGCTTCAGTCGCCTGATCTTCACGAACACCATTGATGATCTTCTGATACTCTTCGCTTCTGAGAACTTCTTTGGCTTTTGCTCCAAGTTTCTTGAGTTTATCCTCGCTTAGAGCTAATGCTGCTGCCAAACCCGCAATCTTTCGTCCATTCAGATAATTTGACAGGAACGACAGAGATCCCGCTCCTGCTGCTGAGAGAATAGCCCAGCGATAACTATAAGCAACTTTCAGACCTGTTTCGATCTTCAGGTTCGTGATCTCTCTCTTTTTCTCATCTTCATCCTGTACCTGGGTTTCGATCTCCGCTTTGGAATACTCATACTCATTCTGAATCTCTGCTGTTCTCTTCGCTGCCTTGTAAGAGAAATATAATGTTGCTGCGATCCCTACGATGGATCCAATCGTGCAAATAGTCGGACCATTTTCGTCCAATAATTTTGCAAAACCGCCAAAGATCTTTGTTTCCTTGATTTTCATATATAACCTCCTTAATATTCTCTATAGCTCTCATATGGAGCTGGTATTGGTTCTATTACATAAACAGACTCTCCCATTTTTTCTGCTATCGAATCATTTCCAATTGTCAGAAGAGTCGTTTTAAGTTCGAGATTGCATGCGTAGTCTTCACTTGGTGAATATCCATAAAGATCACCAAAGTCAGACTCGGTTATATTCCAGAGACGATAGAGATCATTGTAATTTACGTAATTCCCTTCAAATCCGACTTCTTCCTTCTGAATTTTATTCACGTCAGGATCTCCGAAATATAATTCTTTAAAAAACTTAATGCCTTCGTCGACAGCTTCAATACTGGCTCGAAACCATCGTCCACCAAATCCATCATAACAAAGCTGATCACCAGAACCGGTATACTCAACACTTGGCCGGTTCATATATTTTCCCATCGGGGGTCCGCATCTCATCGCTACATGTCTTGCTGTGCCCTTTTTCATTTGTGTGTTTTCTCCTTTCAAGTTAAAAAGTAAAAGGACAGCGCAACCTCTCTACACTGTCCTCATACTAAAAGCTGTGAAATTTACGAAGTGGATTTGGCTTCTTTCATCGACTCGGAGGCCCAGTCACAGGCGTTATTCCAGGATACTATTGCTAAATCCATAACTCTGTGGAAATTTTTCTCGGTCTTCGGATAGTGAAAGACTGAGCATGGCCTATTCGTCAAAAGAGTTTCTGAACATTCCGCACATTTAATTTCCATCCTACCATCAGACCAGGTAGCAAAGTCTGGTTTCTTCTTACAATACGGACACTTCTTGAGTTCGCCACGACGATTCTTAAAGCTGACTTTAAGTGTTTCGTTCATTTTCTACTCTCCTTTTCTTAATTTCATCTAAAGTATTAATATGATTCGAAGCTATATACTCTGGCAGCAAATTCATGGCCACCTCTATAGCTGTCAGTTTATCCATACCTACTTTTTCAAGATCACGAAAAATCTCTTCACGTCTGATAGGATCTTTCTCGACATAGGTTTTAATGAGTTCCTGAATGTAATCGTCAAGCATTCTTGTCACTCTTACCCGGATCGTAGAATATAATTAGTGCTTCCCTTGTAAGGCCCGTGCTTGTATACGAGCAGGAATTCACTTTATAGGTAGGATGTTCGTCGAGATACTTCTGAACCTGCTCTTTAACCGACACCTGATTCGTGATGTCCTGCACAAAATGTTCACAGATTTGTCTTGCCATTCATTTCTCCTTTCAAAATATAATTAATAAATTTCATCGAAGTGGTATCCGTAAGCTGTTTTGTAGTCGCCGCTTTTATTTTTCTGATGAATAGCAGACCAAATATTAGCACCGCCTTTTTCCGGAACTCCAAGAGCTTTACATACGGCCTTGTATCCGTAATAGATCTCACCGGTGTCTTCATTCAGGATTTTTGTCCTTACTCTTTGGTCCATAGGGAAGCCTTCGAAATATTTGAGATACAGTAAAAAGATTCCTCTAGATGCTTTCCGATTGTTTGAACGATCACTTAGCGTCACAGCACCGTTTTTTCTGGGCTTAAGAATCCTTCCGGTTTTATTGTTTTTCACCTTTCTGGTATTGCTGATCGAATAGTTCGGATAGTCACTGATTACTTTCCACTCTTCTTTCACGCTCTCACAATCTCCCAATCATCAGTTTTAAAGATATCAGAGCTGAAGGTTCTCTCAAACGGTCCTATAGCATGATTTTCATATCTCGCACGAATCGCATAAACACCATCATGCGGAATAATCTCCGTGACTTTTAGATAGTCCTTAAGGCAAGCCCCATTCTCCACGCAAGCGGTTTTCCGATAAAAGCGATCACCAACCTTAACAGGGCATTTGTAAACCCGCTCAGCTACTGCATCGTTCGGAATTCCAAACTCGTCGAGATAGGCATTAACAAACTTTTTCTTATTCTTGCTCATTGTCAAGCTCCTTTATTCTTTTCCTCGAATTTCATAGGAATTGGTGTTCCCTCGCGAGAGCCATACTCGAGGCATTCATTGCAAGGATCCAGGCGTTCGTCAAGTTTGTTATACTTACACTTCGGGCAATAAACATCGAACTTGACAACTTTATACTGCGTAGATTCGTTCATATATCTCCTTTCAAATTTTTTATATTTATTGCGTCTGCTTTTCTTGACAAGATCTAAATACCTCTCACGATCAAGCCCGAGAAACATCCGCAAGTCATTTGGTTCCATTAGGTCTCCTAAAAATAGATGAAGGGGAGTTAAAGCTGCCGCAGTCTCCCCTTCTATAAGATTTTTGTATGGTAGAAATTATTTAATCACGTATGCATTGAATCACCTCTTACTTTTTCCGCCTGAACAATCTCAATGAGTCTGTTCTGATAAAATTGAGCCTTCTTTAAATCCTCCAAGCCATTCTTCCACTCATAACGCCATAGATACTTGATGATGTTTCCTTTGAGGTAACCTTTGTACTCATCGTCAGTCATCGAAGCTCTGATGGCATCCAGGCATTCAATACCGCCTTTAGTATAATGGGGAGGATGATTTACCATATCAGTGAGTTTAACGTCGGATTCTTTGATAGAACCTTCTTTGATCTTTTCAGTTACGACACTTTCCATTGGATTTGAAGTTAAAATTTTTGGAATATAATCTGCACAATAATTAACAGTTCCGGTATCGTATTTTGGCGCACAGCCGTTTAAATATTTGCAGCAGGTGGCACATATGGAATCACTTCTCATTCTCTTCCTCCAATACAAACTTCTCCGGAGCCGGCTCGTAGTCTATGCACTGATGAATCTTCGCTCCAGGAACTGAGGGGCAAGTTTTATTCTTAAAGAACTTGCAGTTGTCGCACAGGATCTCTTCGTTAGGCATTTGCTTCAGCCCTCTTCTTTTTGAGGATCTCCCGGTGCATACGGATCTCATCCTTCAGAGTGGGAAGCATAACAATTCCATTGCCCAGCCACCAGAGCTGCCTCTGATGATTTTTCTTGTTCTTACCTTTTGCTCTGTTTGACATTATTAATATCCTT
>CAZMXF010000002.1:0-50676 GCA_964570015.1 uncultured Oscillospiraceae bacterium
CTTTGAGAAACGGGGGCCGCACCCGTGCTATCCCGCATATTGCTCCCGCAGAGGAGCATGGTGAGAAGCAGCTGACGGAGGATATAGAGAGGATGCTGAGATCATGACACACAATGAATTGATGGAAATGCTGGAGGAAACGTCGCTCCCCATTGCTTATGACCATTTTGCAGAGGGCGATTCGCCTGACCCTCCGTTTATCTGCTTCCTGTATCCGGCATCGGATAATTTCTCTGCTGACGGGCAGGTATACTACAAAATATCTGAGGTTCACGTAGAGCTGTATACCGATCTAAAGGATCCGGAAACAGAAGAAAAGCTTGAAGCTGTGCTGGACAGGCACGGCATTTTTTATAACAAGACCGAAGTCTGGATTGAGAGCGAGAAGCTCTACGAAGTACTGTATTCTTTTGAATTGGAGGTATGACCTTATGGGAAACAAGGTGAAATACAATCTGAAAAACGTTCACGCTGCTGTCATGACAACCACGGTGACAGAAGGCGTGACTAGTTATTCTTATGGCACACCGAAAGCAATCCCGGGGGCGGTGAGCATCAGCCTGGACGCTGAAGGCGAGAGCACGCCGTTCTATGCGGATGGCATTGTGTATTACCGCTCCTATGCCAATAACGGCTACAGCGGCGATCTGGAGATTGCCCTGATCCCCGAGTGGTTCCGCACGGATATTCTGCGAGAGACACTGGACGCAAACGGCGTGCTTGTGGAACGGGCAGACATTGCAGACAGTGTGAAATTTGCTCTGCTGTTCGAGTTTGACGGAGATGTGAAAGCCATCAGGCGTGTCCTGTATAACTGCACGGCATCCCGGCCATCCATTGCTTCCGAGACCAAGGAAGAATCCATTGAGCCTGGAACCGAAACGCTGTCGCTTGCAGCTGATCCCCGTGAAGATAAGCTTGTAAAGTGCAGCACAGGAGATACCACAGACGAAACCACCTATAACAACTGGTACCAGGCTGTGTATGTTCCTGCAGCGGAGAATGCGGGAGGCTAAGCTATGCTTGAGAAAACAATCAATGTGAGCGGCAAAGAGGTGCGGTTCCGTGCCTCTGCCGCGATTCCACGTCTGTACCGCATTAAGTTCAAACGGGATATTTTCAAAGACCTGTCCAAGCTGGAGTCTTCTTATAAGGGGAAGACAGAGGCCGGGAATGAAATCCAGATTGAAGACCTGGAAATCTTCGAGAATGTGGCGTACATCATGGCATTCCATGCCGACCACAATATCCCCGACAACATTGACGACTGGCTGGATGAGTTCGATATGTTCTCCATCTATGAGGTGCTTCCTGAAATTCTGGAACTCTGGGGCACCAACATGGTGACGGATATTGAGTCTAAAAAAAACGGAAGCCCAGCTCCCGGGAAGTAACGACACCACTTTTCCTGCTCCGCTGTCTGGAGATCGGGTTGTCTATGTATGATCTCGATCTCCTGACAATCGGGATGGTGCTCGACATCTGGACTGAAAAGGCGAACGATGATGTAGCGAATAGCAGGAAGGAGTCGACTGTGCGGGAAGCAACACAGGCAGATTTTGATAATTTCTGATGAAGGGAGGAGCACATCATGTCTGGACGCATCAAAGGCATAACCGTTGAGATCGGCGGCGATACCACCGGTCTGGAAAAGGCGCTAAAGAGCGTCAATACGACAATCAGGAATACACAAAGCCAGCTGAAGGATGTGAATCGCCTCCTCAAGCTTGATCCCTCGAACACAGAACTGCTCTCCCAGAAACAGCGAGCATTGAAAGATGCTATCGGAGCTACGAAGGAAAAGCTGGAATCCCTGAAGGTCGCCCAGGAGCAGGCAAAGCAGCAGCTCGAAAACGGAGATCTCGGGCAGGATAAGTATGACGCCCTGCAGAGGGAGATCATCGAGACCGAGCAGGAGCTTCGGCGACTGCAAGAGGATGCTGCCACAACCAGCGCAGCGCTGTCTAAGATCAATGAAGCGGGAAAGAAGATAGAAGCTTTCGGCGATTCCGTCACCAGCGCAGGACAGAAGATTATGCCCGCGTCTATGGCGGTTGCCGGGCTTGGTACTGCAGCCGTGAAGACCGCAGCTGACTTTGACGCTTCCATGAGTAAAGTTTCCGCCATCTCCGGCGCAACCGGTGACGAGCTGGACACCCTGCGGGATAAAGCCAGAGAGATGGGCAGCAAGACCAAGTTCTCCGCTTCAGAAGCAGCGGATGCCATGACCTACATGGGTATGGCCGGCTGGAAGTCCGGCGAGATGGTTGCGGGTATCGAGGGTATCATGAACCTCGCAGCGGCTTCCGGTGAAGATCTGGCTACGACCTCAGACATCGTGACAGATGCGCTGACTGCTTTTGGCCTGACCGCGGCAGACTCCGCCCATTTTGCAGATGTCCTTGCAGCAGCAAGTTCCAATGCCAATACCAATGTGAGCATGATGGGTGAGACTTTCAAGTACGCTGCACCTATCGCCGGTGCATTTGGATTCTCGGCAGAGGATACGGCGCAGGCGATCGGGCTGATGGCAAATGCCGGCATCAAAGGGAGTCAGGCAGGCACCTCACTCCGCACCATCATGAACAATCTCGCAGGAGAGGTAAAGTTCTGCGGAAAGAACATCGGTGAAGTCACGATCCAGACTACGAACGCCGATGGTTCAATGCGAGAACTGTCAGATATCCTGGCCGACTGTCGTGTAGCCTTCTCCCAGCTCTCTGAGTCTGAAGCTGCCGCAGCGGCAGAAACTCTGGTCGGCAAGAACGCTATGTCCGGGTTCCTGGCTCTGATGAATGCAGCGCCGGGAGATATCGAAAAGCTGTCTAGCGCCATTGATGTCTGTTCCGATGTGTTCGTCAAGACTGCGGATGGCGCGATCATCCCTATGTCCCAGGCACTTGAGGAAGGTATAGAGTGGGTCGAGGAATATAACGGTGTGGCTGAACAAATGGCAGCCACCATGCAGGATAACCTCGCCGGGCAGCTTACCATTCTGAAATCCCAGCTCGAAGAGCTGGCTATCTCTTTCGGTGAGATGCTTATGCCCGCCATCCGGGCGATTGTCTCCAGAATCCAGGCTTTCGTGGATAAGCTGAACAACATGAGCGAGAGCCAGCGAGAAGCTATTCTGAGAGTCGGACTGTTTGTGGCAGCTCTGGGTCCGCTGCTGGTTATCCTTGGCACAGTCATTTCCAAAGTCGGCGGGGCCATGCAAGGCTTCGTGAAGCTGGCAACCGGTGTAAGAAAACTCGGAGTAGCCGTAAAAGCAGGGTCCGGCCTCTTTGGCAAGCTGGGAGCCGCACTTGGTGGTATTTCCGGTCCAGTTCTGGCAGTTGTGGCCGTCATCGGTGTGCTGGTCGCGGCTTTTATGCATCTGTGGGATACAAACGAGGAGTTCCGCAATGCCATCACAGCTATCTGGACAGGTATAGTCGGTAAGATTCGGGAATTCTGTCAGGGGATTACGGAACGACTGAATGCCCTTGGTTTTAACTTCACTTCGATAGTTGATGTGCTGAAATCTGTGTGGGACGGCTTCTGCCAGTTCCTTGCGCCAGTGTTCGAAGCAGCCTTCAATGTGATTTCTACAGTGCTCGGCACAGTTCTCAATGTGATCACCGGCCTGTTGGATGTGTTCATCGGGCTGTTTACCGGGAACTGGTCTCAGCTATGGACCGGCGTGAAAGAGATTTTCTCCGGCGTATGGGATGGTATTACCGGCTTGTTTGATACAGCCCTGAATCTGTTGAAGTCACTGGCAGAGACAGTTTTCGGATGGTTCGGAACGACATGGGAATCTGTGTGGTCCGGAATCAAAGCTTTCTTTGAAACGGTCTGGAACGGCATTGTGTCCTTCTTCTCCGGAATCTGGAGCAGCATCGTCTCTACGGTAACCAATCAGATCAATGCGGTAAAAACTGTGGTTACTACGGTGTTCACAGCCGTCAAAATTTCAATATCATCCATTTGGACCGGGATTAAAACCACAATCAGCACCGTTTTGGACGGCATCAAGACAAAGGTTACCACAGTGTTCGATTCCGTAAAGAACACTGTCACTAGCGTGTTCAACGGTATCAAGAGCACGGCTACCTCAGTATGGAACGGTGTGAAGAATGCGATCATCACTCCTGTTGAGGCAGCAAAAGAGAAAGTGCGCTCGATGCTGGATACGATGAAGAGCTTCTTTGCCAATCTGCATCTGCAGCTGCCACACATCAAACTGCCGCACTTCCGAGTATCCGGCACGCTCTCCATCAATCCACCAAGTGTCCCGCACCTGTCAATTGACTGGTACAAGGAGGGCGGTATCATGACAAAGCCTACTGTCTTCGGCATGAACGGCAGCTCCCTGATGGCAGGCGGAGAGGCGGGAAAGGAAGCGATTCTGCCGCTGTCCGGATTCTACCAGCAGCTTGAAGCAATGCTGACAGAGAAGCTGAATACCAGCGTGATGGAGAAGTACCTGGCGATCATTGCCGACAACAGCGGGAAAGGCATTTACCTGGATGACGGAACCCTGATTGGAAAGCTTCTCCCGGTAATTGACAATGGCCTTGGCCAGAGACAGAAGTTGAATGCGAGGTTGAGTATATGAAACCTGATGTGACAATTAACGGAATCTCCATGCTCAGCCTCGGCTGGCTGCGGGAGACAGTAAACTTCCCGACACCACAGTCGCAAAGCAATACGATCACGGTGCCGGGGAGGAATTCTCCTATTCGTTTTTCCGAGGCTCTCGGCAGAGTAGCCTATCAGCCGCGGACTTTTGAGATGAACTTCTCCATGCTCGGTAACCGGACAGAGTATGATCAGCTCGTCAGTGCAGTTGTGAACCAGTTCTCCGGACAACTCTGCCAGGTGATTGTTTCGGATACGCCGGAACTGTATGCCGTGGGAACGCTGGAAGCAGAGCCGAGCTACGATCCGAGAATGGGGAAAGGCACGCTGGTCATCTCTTGTAATGACGGGGATGCCTATCTCTATCATGTGAGCGAGGCAGAAATTATGTTAACCGGAGATGGAACGGCTACGTTGGAAAACGACTACATGCCAGTTGTTCCGACCGTTACCATTACGGAAGAAGCTACGCTCCGCTGGTCTGTAGATGGGGAGTCTTTTCATAAGACCGTCAGCGCTGGCACTTGGGTAATCCCGGAGCTGGAGCTGCGTCATGGGGATAACACAGTTTCCATTACCAGCGAAGGTACTACGACCTTCAGATACAGGGAAGGACGGCTATAAAGCATCTTCCGAAATAACAGATTCTGTGCTATACTCCATTTCGACAACTTGGGATTTATAGAGTCCCGCGAAAATCGGATAGGGGCATGATGTGCAATGAGTACCAAGGAAGAAAAGTTTAACAGTTTTTCAGTTCCGCTTGGCTTGCTGGATTATATCAATCCGATTTGCTATTGCATCACCATGGTGACGATCATTAAGCATACCCGTGCCGATATGGGGCAGCCGTACAGTGCTATTTTCCTGATCGGTGCAATCATTTCTATCTTTTTCGGATTCGTCATACCGACAGGAAAGGTAATTGTCGGACTTGGTCTTATCAAGTTCAGGATGCCGGTATCTCTTGTGTTTTGCGTAAATATCGGAATCTTTATATCCGGGCTGATGCTTCTTCGTTATGCGCTAAACATGAGCACTGCATGGCTGTGCTTTCTGACAGCGGTTGTAGTAGTTCTGCTGATTCTATTATACCGCAAGAGCAAGAAAATAAATACAATTGCCGTTCTAACAGGAGCAGCAGGATATGTGATGCTTTACACATCCCTGATAACAATGGCCGCAAGGCAAGGCTCGGCACCTTCGATTATCATGTATGCCATAGCGATTCTGCTTTTTGTCATGCTGTGCGGGATCGGTATTAAAGCAAACCTGAAAGACCCGAAAGTTCACTGGGTGATCGAAGCATCAAACGTTGTATGCCAAGCGCTGGTTGCTATTGCGACGTTGGTGTTGATGCATTAAAGGGCTGCGGTAATGTGATTATGAAAAAAGCAGCAATAGTATTCGCTGTCATTGCAGTCCTCTTGTCCGATATCATGTGCGCGCTTGTTGCATTTGCTTATCGGGACATGCTTTGCGGGATTGAACATCTTGGTTACAGCGCACCGGCAAGCGTGGCGTTCCTCTATGCCATTCCGTTTTTGATCGGGATAATCATTTGTGTTGTTTTAGCCGTCATTCTTTACAGGAAGTCAAAAAGATGAATTTAGGACCATGAATACAAAAAGGCAGAAAAGAATCAGCCTCCTAATCGGTCTGGCTGCGGGCGTTCTCATAGACGGATATCTACGCCTCAATAGCGGCGATGAAGGAAATCTTCTGATTCATTCACTCGTGTTTTTGGGAAGCTTCCTAATCGTTGCCGGGGCAGTATATGGGCTGCTGCATCTGAAGAGGAAGAAATGAAAGGATCGACCCGGTCAACAAAATGAATATCAATACTGAGGAGTCGGGAAGCCGGCTCCTTTTTCATGCAAAGGAGGGCTGTCTATGAGCCTATTTCGCGTCTATGTGGACGGCTCACTTTTCTATCACCCGCATATGTCGCAGCTGGCAATCACGCAGGCCCAGGTACAGGAAGATGCCGAGAACATCGACAGCCTGAAGCTTGCGGCACCATATAACCATCCATATCTTTCCAGCATTGTACCGCTTGCATCTACTATCGTCTGTAAGAAGGGGAACGCTGTGGTTTTTGAGGGGCGTGCTCTGGATGATGGCACAGACTTCTATAATACCCATACATGGACCTGCGAGTCCTGTCTTGCATATCTGAAGGATACCGTTCAGGAGCCGTATGAATACAGCGGCACCCTGCGAGGCTTGCTTGAGCAGTTCATCGCAAATCACAATGCTTCAGTAGAGGCAAAGAAACAGTTTACCGTCGGCAATGTGACCGTTACAGACGATAACGATTATATCGCCTACAGCAATTCGGATTTCTCCGTCACGATGGATGCTATCCGGGATAAGCTCATCAAGACCCACGGAGGATTTCTACGGGTACGGTACGCAGGAAACACAAAATATCTGGACTACCTTGCAGACTTCGATTCCCTGTCCGCCCAGACAGTAGGGTATGGGAAGAACCTGCTAAATGTGAAAATCAACCGTGATCATACCGAGAGAGCATCTATTCTGGTTCCGCTCGGAGCGGCAGATGAAACCACAGGTGAACGCCTGACGATCGCAGGGGTCAATGATGGAAAGAACTATCTGGAGAACACAGATGCTATTTCTGAAATCGGTAAAATCTGGAGAACAGAAGTCTGGGAGGATGTGACTGTTCCTGGTAACCTTCTCCGAAAGGGGCAGGCAAGACTTCTGGAGCTCATCAATGGAGTCACCAGTATGGATCTTACCATTGTGGATGAGTCTGATGCAGGAGCGGACATCGGAGATATACGGGCAGGGATGTATGTGAAGTGCATTTCCTCTCCGCATGGCATCAATGGGACATACCGCTGCATGAGCCGCACCCGGGATTATCTGAATCCTGCCGGGAACACGATAACCATTGGCGCAAGCGGTGTCCGGCTGACGGATTTGTCCAACAAGCAGAACGGTACAATTGCTGCTCTGGAAGAGGATATCCTGGGGCAGAATTCCAAGATCGAGGACATCTCAGGAAAAGTGGATGATCTGGAGGAGACCGTTTCTGAACTCGGCGATGTGGACGGGCTAAAACAGGAGATTCGGGAATGCTACTCCGAAATCGAGAAAACCTCTGAGCAGATCCAGAGCACCGTCCGAGAAAACTACCTGAGCAAAGATGACCTGACTACTATCCAGCAGGACTTCCAGACTGCGATTACACAGTCGTCTTCGGAAATCCGTATGGACTTTACCAATATAACAAACGAGATCACGGAGAATATGTCTTCAAACTTTGCCCTGATCGAGGAGTACATCCGCTTCCGCGGTGCCTTGATCGAGTTGGGTAAGGTCGGAAACGCATTCACCGCTGAGCTCTCGAATGAAAGCCTGTCCTTTAAGGAAAACGGACAGGAGATCGCATACATTTCCAACCAGTCCCTTGTTATTACCAACGCCGAGATCCGGAACAGACTCTCCCTTGGTACAGCAGCAAGAGGCTGGTTTGACTTTATTCCTCGCGCTACTGGAAACTTGTCTATCCAGTGGCGTGATCCAACACAGTGAGGTGAAACCATATGGCACAAGGCAATAGCGGATACTTTGTGTTATCCGGCTCCAGTAACTTCGGAGTTATCATCTACTGGTCAGAAACGTATAACGAATCCGCCAATACCCATGACGTCAGTATTGTCGCCGCTCAGCTGTTTTCGAACAACTGGTATGGTTTCACGTATTATCCCACCGGTGGATTGTATATCAATGGAACACAGGTGGCAGTTTTTAACTCTGCCATCGGCACGCACAACTGCACTATTAGCACACAGGGTGACGGATACAATATCATTGCTGCCTCCGGGTATCAGGGAGCTCCGTGGTCGCTAAGCAATATCGCCGGTAACGCGGATGGCTCGAAGTCTGTTTCTATCGGCGCTTCTTTCACCTGTTACACGTTGGATGGCAAGGGCGGTAGCGGATGGAGTGTGAATGCCTCTCAGACAGTTGCGCTCCATACGATACCTCGCACTTCCAGCATTTCCATGCCGAATACGGAAATGGGATCAGCGGGAACAATCAGTATTTCCAAGGCTTCTTCGTCTTTTACGAGCACGGTGACTTACTCCTTCGGCAATACGAGCGGAACGATCGCGACAAAGTCAAGCGCCTCATCCATCTCCTGGACACCTCCGATTTCGCTTGCATCCCAGATTCCGAACAGCACGAGCGGTACCTGCACCCTGACCTGTTACACCTATAACGGCAACACTCTGGTCGGAACGAGCACGACTACGCTAACACTGTCAGTACCGGCAAGCGTGAAGCCAACCTTGACATCAATCACAGCTGAAAGGGTCGATGGTACAGTACCGTCATCCTGGGGAATCTACGTCCAGTACAAGTCGAAAGCTACCTTGTCCATCAATGGAGCTACCGGAGTAAGAGGCTCGACCATTACAGCCTACAGCATCACAGGCGGGGGCGTTTCCTCAACGCAGTCTTCTGTGACAACAGGATTCCTGACGACTTCCGGCTCCATCACATTTACAGGCAAAGTCTGCGACAGCCGTGGCCGATGGTCGGATGAGGCAACCGTAACCATCGAGGTGGTTGCCTATTCCAGCCCGAGATTTGTCAGCTATAACACCCAGAGATGCACCTCAGCCGGAGCATCTTCGGCAAACGGCACCTACGCGAAAGGTAAGGTTTCTTATTACTTCTGGTCCTGCAGCGGGAAGAATACTCTCACGACCTCGGTTGCCTACAAGAAATCCACAGACTCCACTTACACAGATGCTGGCGTAACCTTCACCAGCGGGACAGAGTTCATCTTCGGCGGCGGCAATCTCAGCGTCGACTATTCCTATGATATCCGCTACACCCTGACCGATGCTTTTGGCACCGTTACGGTCATAGACTCCTTGTCCACAGCATCCGTGCTGATGGACTTCAAAGCAGGCGGTACCGGCCTCGCGGTCGGGAAAGTATCTGAGACAGACAACTGCTTTGAGGTATCTGAGGATTGGGATGTGAAAGTTTACGGCATGCTGCTGGAAGCATACATTCAATCCAAAATGGCCAGCGGGATCTATTTCGGAACCTGTGAGACTGCTGCAGATGATGGAGACAAGATTGCCACAGTCTCTGGGAACTTTGAACTGAAAACTGGCACTGTGGTTGCGATCAAATTTACCAACTACAACACAGTTTCGCAAGTCAAAATGAACGTCAATGGCACCGGCCTGAAGTACATCGTTGCCTACAACAACTACCTGCCGCCGACGCTAGCATGGAAACCGCTGCAGACAGTTTTGTTCATTTATGACGGCACGTACTTTGTCGCTTTCACCCTGAACACAGCGACGACCAGCTATTACGGGCTCACTCGCCTGATAAACAGCGTAACCTCGACCAGCACAGCGCTTGCAGCTACAGCTAATGCTGTAAAACAGGCTTATGATCGGAACTCCTGGGACAGCATTAGCCTGACGAATCCGCTACCGATCGCATCTGGAGGAACAGGGGGAGCCACTGCAGCTGCTGCAAGGACGAATCTTGGAATAGGCGTAACACAGCTGTTTTACGGTACGTTAACGACCGGGAGTACTTCGTTCACCTATGGGGACTACAACTTCCTGATAATCATCGGACAGCCTTCCTCTTCCGGATCACTGACTTCGGTCGTCATACCGAAAACAGTCCTGTGGACAAGCCCCGTAGCATACCAGATCACGGATGAGTCCTATTACTATTCTTTCAATATCTATTATTCCGGCAGCACGGTCTATCTGGCATATAAGGGCAGGAACAGCTCAGGTCAGATTCTCGCTGTATACGGTGTTGTATAAGGGGGCTTCCATGAAAGTAACTTTTGATGAAAACGGCTATGTCACCGGCTGGTGCATGGTCGGCGATAACGGCGGAGAAGAAATCGATCCTCCTGAGAATATGGAAAAATTCACCATCAATTTTGAGAGCTTCCGACTCGAGGATGGAAAGCTGGTTTGGGACGAGGCAAGAGAAACAACCCGCCAGAAAGAAGCTGAACAGAATGATCTGCGAATCCGACGGGAGAAAGAATGCTTCTCTGTGATCAATCGGGGCTGGATGTGGTATTCCTGTCTGACACTTGCCCAGTGGCGGGAGCTCAGGACCTGGTACCTCGCATGGCTGAATGCTACCAGCACAATGAGTGTTCCGGAACGCCCGGCCTGGATAGATAATGTTGATTCGACACGCATCCCCTTGACCCCACTGGGGTTCTTGTAAGGAAGGAGAGGAAGTAAAATGACTGATCCTGTGACTACGCTATACCAGGATATTGATCTTTCACTAACGGAAAGCGGACCTCCGGTTGTTATCCAGGTCAAGCAGTATGACCATATGAGCAGGAAGCTGCGATGCTCACTCTATGGGGACGGGAAAGAATACACCATCCCGGAGGATATTATTGTTTCATACTCTGGGATAAGACCGGATGGAAGATTGTTTCAGTACAGTACAGATGCAATCCATAACGATAAGATCTGGCTGACAGAGAATAAGCTGGTGCTTACGATTACGGACTACATGACCGAAGTGGCCGGAAGATGCCGCGTCAATGTCGCGCTGATCGAACCCAGCGGAGCAGTTCTGTGCACCTTCATGTTTGTGCTCTATGTGGAAAAAGCGGTTGTGAATGATAAGTTCTTCCAAATCGGGACTTATTCTTCTGTGATAGAAACAATAAAAAACGGGTTAACCGGATGCTTCATAACGGATGATGGCCATTTTGGCGTTATATCAAAGGACGGAGTGAATATTCGAGAGGACGACCATTCGGACGTTGTAGACAGAGCTACAAGGAATTTGGTGGAATGTTCCATCGATGACAACGGCTATATGATTTTTGAGACGGACGAGCAGCTTGGACTTGTTTACGAAATGGATGACGAAGGCCAGCTAGTTGCGTATTATCTGAGGGAGGATTAACGATGGCAAAATATGTGGGAAAGCGCGTGGTTCCGATTCACTGTGGAATCTGGGATCAGAACAAAGAATACGAGATGCTGTCAATCGTCCTAGATGAGGAAAACGGAAACAGCTATATTGCGAGGAAAGTAGTACCTGTAGGAATTATGTTAACTAATTCTGAATACTGGATACTATACTCCTTGTTCTCCCAGCAGGTTGAAATTACTCGTGCAGAGTTCGAGGAACGGCAGGAGGAAATTGAGAGGGATAACGCAGAAACCCTGGGTCAGATCAGAGCGGACAATGATGCTACAGAGCAGGCGATTATGGAGGATAATGATGCCACGGAGCTTGCTATAAGGGAGAGCAATGCGGCAACAGCGCAGACGATTTCTCAGAACAATGCGAACACCCTGCATCAGATCCAAGTGGATAATGATGAAACAGAGACGGCAATAAGGCAGAATAACGAAACTACAGCGCAAGCCATTGCTCAGAACAATCTGGACACCCTCCGTCAAATCCAAGAGGACAACGATGCTACTGTGCAGGCAATCCGAGAAGATAATGATGCGACAGAGCAGGCAATAAAGGAAGATAACACTGCTACGAAAGAGCATGTGGAGGAGGTAACCGATGCCGCGCTTTCTGCTATGAATCAGGTTAAGCAGGCAGTGGACGCAACCAAAGCTGCACTTACAGCGAGGATGGATACCATCGCAGGACAAGCAACATCCGATAATGAGGTTTTAGATGCCCGTGTGGATTTTCGGAATAATTCACATGAGAATCTTGGTCAGCATCTCCGCACCATCGAAAGAGAACTGAAAGACGAGCATGAAGCATTGTTCGCCTACAGCAGAAACTTGCTGGATGTCAGCGCTATGATCCCCGGACACTATGTTAATCAGTATACCGGTCGGGTAGAAAATAACGCAGCGCATTCTGTAACAGAATTAATGGAAATCGAGTCGAATACAACCTTCACCTACAGTAGTAAGTTTGATCTCTATGGCTCCCTCCGAGTCGCCTTCTATGATGGGGAGAAGAACTATATTTCTGGCGTTTTATCGGAGACAACCTTTACATCCCCTGCGAACGCGGTATATATGCGGCTTTCCGATATGACTGGATATCTGGAAGATGATGCGCAATTAGAACTGGGAAGCGAGAGGACAGATTATGTGCCTTACAGCAGAAAGATCGATTCAGATCTGATACAGAGTTACACAAAGGATGAAGCGGATGCTCTGTTACTAGCTTTGAGGAACCGGATTATTGAGCCGGGCAATACGACATTCTTCTGGGCATCGCAGAATCTCTTTGACAAGGATGCAGTGACAAGAGGGTACTTTATCCATCAGGGAACCGGTGAGCTGCAGGTAAACGCTGCGCATGTGTGCTCAGACTTCATTGAGGTTGACCCAAATTCAGACTACACCTTCAGTGGCGACCTGGGACAGGCCCTTCGTTATGCCTTCTATGATGTTGATCATGACTATATCACGGGAGCCTGGAATCCGGATGGGATTACGCCATATACAGTCACGTCCCCAGCTGGCGCGGCTTACATCCGCTTTTCACTATACGGCACAGTTTTTGACCGGGGCGGGCATCAGTTGGAAAAAGGTGATGAAGCGACGGCCTATACGGAGTACGGCAGTGCTCATCTTATTTCTGCGTTTGCTCCGGTGAAGGAAACATTTCTATTGAATCTTCCAACAAAACTCTACGCTCTGGTCGGGGAAGAACTGAACATCTACTTTGATAACCTCGTGGATGGCCATGACACCGATTATGTATTCGATGTGGAAAGCAATGTTGGAATGCAATTGGAGCGGTGCTTCCGGTTTGAGCCGACAGCTGCAGGCAGTTATCCTATAGCTATTTCAGCGACGAATCGGGACGGGGTGACTGTAAGAAAAAACAGCACGATTTATGTTGCTGCTGCTGGAGCCGGTTCCGGTGTATCCCGTTCGTTGATCGTCCTTGGCGACAGCACAACCAATAATGGCATCGCTATCACCAAGCTTAACAACAATTTCTCCGGAGATGCCATGCACCTTGAAACGATAGGGACACGCGGAACCGGTATAAATATGCACGAAGGACGGAGCGGATGGACGTTCAGAAATTGCTTCAGTGTTCAGATTGACAGTGGCGCTCCGGATGTGTTCAACCCGTTTTACAATCCTGATACACAGACCTTTGATGCGGCCTATTACTTTGCCAACAGTGGAGTAGCAAAACCGGACTGGTTCTTCATCAATCTTGGTATCAATGATGTGTTCAGCTATTCACAAGATTCTGTGTTGGCTGGCATTATCGATGACCTTAATTCGATGTGTGACGCGATGATTTTAAGTATCAAGGAAGCATCTCCGGACACAAAGATCGGTGTGGTGTTGACTATCCCGCCAAATTATAGTCAGGATGCTTTCGGTAAGGCTTACAAGTGCGCCCAGAACAGGGCACGATATAAACGGAACAATGTGATCTGGGTCAATAATCAGATCGAAAGGTATGAAAACAGGGAAGAGGAAGGAATCTACCTGGTACCTGTCCATACCAATCTGGACACGAAGTACAATATGGGCATGGAAACCAACTACCATAACAAGCGGAATACTTCTATGACGTATGAGTCTCCGATTCAGAATGGCGGCGTCCATCCTGTGGATTCCGGATACTGGCAGATTGCTGATATCTACTGGTTCTTTCTGAAGAATATGGAAGCTCAATAATACTTCGTCCCAAAGCCTGATGCGCACAGGCGGCGGGGTGTGAATATACTGGTGAAGGCGGAGCAGAGGAATCTGCTCTTTTTTTCATGGGAACGGTCAACGACCGGGAAAGGAGACCATTATGAATATTGCTGAAGTACTTCAGAAACTCACAAGCGGAGAGATTGCAGGATGGGGCATTGTTGCTCTTGTACTGCTGCTGTCGCTTATCCAGGTTAGTCCGCTCAAGGTGAACCCCTGGGACAGCATCTTTGGGTGGATTGGAAGAAAGACCCAGGGTGAGCTGCAAAAGCAGGTGGCTGATCTGAAGAAGCAGGTTACAGATATCTGGATCAGCAGCCACAGGCAGAGCATTCTGACCTTTGCGAGAGAGTGCAGAGCCCAAATTGACCACGACGCAGAGGAGTGGAATCATATCCTCTCCATCGCGGATGAGTATGAGGTCTATTGCTCGAACCATGCTGTCAGCAACGGTGTGGTCAAAGCAGATACCCGCTATGTCCGGGAGCTTTATCAGGAGCTCAGCCGGCAACACAAGATTTGATATGCCCATACGGGCAGGAAGGAGAACACCATGAATTCTATCATTATTGAAACCATCGTGAGCGTACTTGCCAATCTGGCCGTTACCCTGATCGGTGTGGCCGGGGCATGGCTGGTTGCGCAGATCGGCAAGACTCAGCATCTCAACACCATCAATACGGCAGTCGGTGAGCTGACCAATGCAGCGGAGCAGACGGTCTGGGAGCTTCAGCAGACGGTAGTGGACGATCTGAAGGAGGCAAGCGCAGACGGCAAACTGACCCAGGATGAGATCGACAGCCTTGGTAAGCTTCTGCTGAAGGGAACGCTGGCAAAGATGTCCGACAGCGCGATCGGTGTGCTGAAGGCCGCCAATGTAGATGTCAACGCCATCGTAACCGGCGCGGGTGAAGCACTGATTGCCCGGATCAAGGCAGGACAGGAGAATAAAGTCAATGGCTAATATGAAAACTTACACAATCCTGAAAGACGGAGAAACGCTGAAGGAATTGAAGAGCCTGGCGGCAGCAAAGAAGCTGGCCGATACCGAAGGAGCGGAAGTCTTCTGCGAGGGCGAGTGTGTTTATACGGGGGCAGTTGCTCCTGCTGTAGAGGAGGTCGTTGAAGAGCAGAAAACACCGGTTCAGTACACGCTGACCCGCCTGATGAATGTGCGGAAAGAACCGTCTCTTTCAGCGGATAAGCTGAAGGTGCTGGAAGCCGGTGCAGTCATCGAAGTCGCAGAAATCAAAGACGACTGGCTCTGCCTGACCGATGGCTCTTTCATCCTTTATGAGGATGGAAGGAACGCAACAAGGAACTGAAATACCTGGGGAGACTGGAAACGGTCTCCCTATTCTTATGCCCATTTTCGGGCAGAGAGGAGAAAGAATATGATACGAAAAGGTGATAAAGGCAGCACAGTAAAGACCATGCAAACCATGCTGATTGCCTGTGGATATGACTGTGGTCCGGATGGAGCTGATGGCGATTTCGGCAGGAATACTCTTTCCGCGCTACTTCTTTTCCAGTGGGATTATGATCTGGAAGTTGACGGCATCTACGGACCGGCTTCGAAAGCTGCACTGGAAGCCGCTTATAAAGGATCCACACCCGCTGCATTTCCGGCTTCCGAGCCAGCTACCATTGTCAACGCAGAGAAAACCATCTGGGATTACCTGATCGGAAAGATCAACAATCCCTATGGTGCAGCTGCGTTGATGGGAAACCTGTACGCGGAGTCAGCCCTGAGGCCAAATAACCTGCAGGACAGTTATGAGAACCCGATAGAGATGACAGATGAGGAGTATACCGCAGCCGTGGACAAAGGCTCCTATGCGAACTTTGTCCGAGATAGCGCTGGCTATGGCCTCGCCCAGTGGACGTATTGGTCCAGAAAAGAAGCTCTCCTGAACTTTGCCAAGGCTCAGGGAAAGAGTATCGGCGACCTGTCGATGCAGCTGGACTTCCTGTGGAAGGAGCTTACAAGTGACTACACCTCCACGCTGGAAGCGCTGCTTTCCGCTACGTCAGTGAGAGCCGCTTCCGATGTCGTGCTCGTGAAGTTTGAGAACCCGGCAGATAAGAGTGAGAAGGTCCAGGTCAAGCGTGCTTCCTATGGTGAGCAATTCTTCACCAAGTATGCTGGAGCTGCCAAAGCGCCGGTGGCTAAGAATACTGGCTGTACCGCTTCAAAGCTTATCGCTGTGGCAGTAGCAGAGCTGGGCTATCATGAGAAAGCCAACAATGCAGCCCTCGAGGATAAGTCCGCGAACAGTGGAGCGGGAAACTATACCAAATATGCCCGGGACTTCGATCAGAAGTATCCCAACTGGTACAACGGAAAAAAGAACGGGTACGCCTGGTGCGATATGTTCGTCGATTGGTGTTTTCTTACGGCGTTTGGGTACCAGAACGCACTTCGTCTGCTCTGCCAGCCGGAGAGAAGTGCCGGGGCGGGTTGTACGTATTCTCTTGGTTATTTCCGGAACAGAGGGCAGTTCCATACAAGCAATCCGAAACCAGGTGATCAGATCTTCTTCGGCCCCGGCGTGAACAACAGCACCCACACGGGCATCGTAGAGAAAGTGGAAGGTGGAACCGTATACACCATTGAAGGCAACACCAGCGATATGGTGGCCAGGAGAAGCTATCCCATAACTAACAATCAGATCATTGGTTTTGGCCGTCCTGCATATGATGTATAAAGTTGAGGAGGGCATCGGAGACGGTGCTCCCTCTTTTTTTTTATCCACATTACCGCATCAGCCTTCGACTTTTTGCCTGAAAGCACAGGCAGGAGATTGTCCAATACCACCAGTAATTCGGCTTTTCACCCCAAGATAATCTGGTGGTATTCTTCAACTATTTTTTGCAGATATGACTTCATATGTGTGTTGTTCTATGGCTATATACGACTACCAAAACGCCGGTGTTCCTTAAAGAAAGCACCAAACGCCGGCAGAAAGGAGAACCAGATGGATAGAATCAAAACCTGCTCTTACATCCGTACAAGCACAGACCGTGAGGCGCAGGAAGGAAGCTATGAGCTCCAGAAAGAATACTTTGAAAAGCTCATTACTGCCGATGAGAAACTTGAATACGTCGGCTGCTACGGAGACTTCGGAAAGACCGGCCGTTTTGCCGACAAAAGGCCAGAGTTCCAACGGATGCTGAAAGACTGTGCAGAAGGGAAAATTCAGCTCATCTATACCAAATCCGTCAGCAGGTTTGCCCGGTCCGTCGCGGATTTTGTTGAATCGGTTACTCAGCTGCGCTCCCTTGGCGTCACGGTCTACTTCGACGAGCAGAAGCTCAATACCAGCGAACGGAATATGGAACTTTTACTCCACATCATAGCGATCATCGCGCAAGAGGAAAGCAGATCCTTTGGAGAGAACGTCAGGCTTGCGTTGGAAACGAGAGCGGCTAACGGCCATCCGGTTGGAAAAGTGCCTTATGGTTACCGCCGCATCGATAAGGATGCAAACTGGGCTATCGTTGAAGAAGAGGCAAAGCGTGTCCGCCTGATGTTCCGCATGGCGGGGCGTGGCGATTGCTACCAGGATATCCAGAGGGCTTTAGACCAGATGGAGTTTGAAGCGGGCACTGGGATTACCTGGGGCAAGGATCGTGTGTACCGCACATTGCGAAGCGTAGTTTACAAGGGCGACGTGCTGACCGGGAAAACCTACAAGGTTGGCAAGAAGGTAAAAAGGAACGACGGCGAGCGTCCACAGTACTACCTGGAACAGCATCACGCTCCTATTGTAACCCCGGAGCTTTTCGACCGAGTGCAGAGCATTATGGATGCGGGGCTTCTCCACTCTATGCGCTGCCGGATTGATCCCGAGCAAAAGAAAATGCTTCAGGATGATCGGTGGTTGGATGCTCAGAACAGACTGGAGAACAAGGGAAGCAAAATTGTCATAGAGGGGGGATACACGAATGGATGAATTTCGAGCCGGGCGTGAAACAATACGGATCAATACTCCTACGAGGATAAACCTCGGCGGAGGAAAACGTAAGCAACGCACAGCGGTCTACTGTCGTGTTTCAACAGAGCTTGAGAGCCAAGAACTGAGCCTGGAAAATCAGATGATTACCTTCACAAAGCTGATCGATGCCGATCCGAATATGGAATTGGCAGGCGTGTATGCTGATGAAGGCGTTACCGGGACGAGCGTACGCAAACGTGGTCAGTTTCTGAAAATGATGGCGGATGCGGAAGCAGGGAAATTCGATACGGTGATAACCAAGGGAATCTCGAGATTTGCCCGAAACACGGTCTCCTGTCTGGAGAGTATCCGGAAACTGAGAAAGCTCGGCATCAACGTGATTTTCATAAAGGAAGATCTCGATACGGAAAACATCATGAGCGAGATGCTCCTGACCGTGCTTGCTGCCTTTGCGGAAGAAGAGAGCCGATCTATTTCCGAAAACCTCAAGTGGGGCATCCGCAAACGGTATGAGATGGGGCAGGGCCGGTGGAGTCCAATTTACGGTTACCGCTATGTGGATAAGCAGGTGGTAATCGAAGAAAATGAAGCCGCAGTGGTACGGAAGGTATTCGAAATGTACCGGACAGGAACAAGCCTGCCGCTGATCACGAAGTGGCTGAACGAGCAGGGCTATCCCTCTCCGAGAGGAGCCCAATGGACGGATAGCACAGTAGCGGGAATGCTGAAAAGCGAGCGGTATATCGGGGATATGATCCTCCAAAAGTATGTGACCATAGATTTCATTGACCACATCAGCGTACCGAACAAGAAGGAAAAACTGCCGGAAAAGATGGAAGAAGCACCATCCTACTATGTCCGCAACAGCCACATTCCTATCATCGACCGCAGGACGCATGAACAGGTACAGCGGATTTTGGAGTTGAAGGCCCCAAGAGGCGAATGCAGCCGATACCCTTACGAGGACGCACCAATCTACTGCCCATTCTGCGGGAAGAAACTAACCACCCGACTGATGCATGTGCAAAAGGAGAAAAAGGCACTCTGGTGCGAAGGCTGTCATGGCTTTGCGGTGAAGACGTGGATGTTGGATGAGGTGCTGAGGTGTGCTTTTGAAGAACTCGAGGATATCCATGGAGGTGGTGACGCAGCGAAGCGCATGAGGGATATGAAGGCCGCCGGTACACCGGATACCATCGAATATTACTTCCTTGCCGATGCGGTGAAGAAGATCACCTTTTCCGGTACGGAAGGCACCAGAACGCAGAACCACAAGAAGGGTCCGCCAACTGAGGAGAAGACCTGCGATTGGGATGTAATCGTTGAATGGCAGTGCGGCTTAACAAGCACGGTTCCGCTTCCGCACGACAATCGCTACACCGAAGAGCCGACCCATGTGGCAGAGATGTATGAGCGGTACCTGGAGAGGGTCAGAACAGGAGAATACATCCCGGCCAGACCGAAAAATCTAAGGGAACGGAAAATGAAGGAACAGCAGGTAGTTGTGAAGAGGAGAAACTAAGATGATCATTAGAAGAGTAGATAAGCCAAAGCCGAAAAAGCTGAAGCGAACTGTGGCGTATATTCGGACATCCACAAAAATGGAAGCTCAGAACGAGAGCTATGAAACTCAGTATGCGGCGTACAAGAAACAGATTGATGAGGACGAGGATCTTGTGTTCGCTGGAATCTATGCTGACAGAAAAAGCGCCACGACCGATGACCGACCAGGTTTCCAGCAGATGTTGGCGGATGCAGAAGCGAAGAAGTTTGATCTGGTCCTGGTAAAGAGCATTTCCCGGTTCTCCCGAAATGTCGGTGTTACTCAGCGGGTAGTAGATCATTTTCGTGAACTGGGGATTACGATTATTTTTGAAGCAGAGAATATTCATTCTGATGACTACAGTAGCAACTTCTCCCTTGCGCTGATAGGAGCAGTCCGGCAGGACGAGAGTCATTCCATCAGCAAGAACGTTGCTATGGGCTACCATGCCAGATTTGCCAGAGGGGAGTACAATTTCGGCAATAACCGCATCCTCGGCTACGACACAGTTAACGGGAAGCTTGAGCCAAATGGCGATGCCTGGATTGTGAAGGAAATCTTTGAGCGGTATCTCTCCGGTGATACGATGTACGGTATTGCAAAAACTCTGAATGAAAATGGCGTCAGGACATTGAAGGGTAAAGCGTTCTCTCTTCAGTCCGTCCGATACATTCTGAAGAATGAAACCTATGTCGGGGACAAGCACCTGCAGAAAAAACAGCCAAGAGACTATGTGACAAAAAAGCCTGACCCCAATGTCTATGTTCCCGATTACTATCTGACTGACGACCACACCCCGATCGTGGACCGGGAGTCCTGGGATGCAGTCCAAAAACGGCTAAAAGAGAAAACACAAATAGACACCAATGAACACCATGCTTTCTTCGGAAAAATCTTCTGCGGAGAGTGTGATGCTCTGTTTAAGCGGAGGACTTTAACATCAAAGAGCGGAGAGAAATACAAAGCCTGGAACTGTGCCGAGCGGCAGAAAGGGAAAAAAGGAAACGGCTGCAAATGCCAGATCGTGAAAGAAGACGATCTTATGGAAGAGATTCTGGTTCAACTCGGCTGGACGGAGTTCGATGAGAAGCGGTTTCAGGAGTCTGTCGAGAGGGTGCTTGTGTTTGATGATGGAGTCCAGGTGGAAAGGGCGGCGCAGACTGCATGAAAAATAGAGTTGGCCCGGTTATCGGTCTTTTGTTAGATCGGTAGCCGGGCTTTTTTTGTTATCTGAGGAGTTCTGTTTTCGACGACCTGGGGAGAGAAAATCGTTGATAGAAGAGCCGTTTTGCGGTATACTGTAAGAGTATTTAGCCTTTGAAAAGGAGGTCGTAACTGTGTTTGATCCGAATAAAATAGAAGATCTGCAGTATTCAACGGAAAAGCAGATTATGGACAGAAAGTCTGCACGGATCAGAGCGGTTGATCTTGCCGTTCCCATTGTAGCCATGGCAAACGCTGATGGTGGCTATCTCGCTATCGGCATTGAAGATGATGGCACAATTACTGGAATCGATGCTCATGAAAAGAATCTGAATGAGCTGTTGCGTGCGCCATATGATTTTTGCATCCCCAGCGTCCAGGTCGAACTGAAAACGATAGATGTAATTGATAACAAAGGAAATGCAAACCATGTGTTGCGTATGCAGATTTTTCGAAGCACCAGAGTCGTCGCAAACCAAGCAGATGAGGTTTATCTCCGCGTTGGCGATAAGAGCAAGAAGCTGAATTTCGAACAGCGGCTTCAGCTAGTGTATGCAAAGGGCGTCAAGTATTTTGAAGATCAGCCCGTTGCCGGTGCGACAATTGCGGATATTGATTTGGATTACGTTACAGAATATTGTAAGAAAATCGGATACGATAAAGGAGACGCTGAATACTATCTTCGGCATAACCACGATTTCATAACTATGCAAGGCGATGGGGAACATATCAGTGGTGCAGCGATTCTCCTATTTGGAAAGAAGCCAGAGAGGTTTTTCCCACGTGCCCGCATACGTTTTGTTCGTTATGAAGGAAAAACGGCGGAAGTCGGGGACCGGATGAATGTGATAAAAGACGAGAAGTTTTCAGGTCGCATTCTGGATCAGGTAAGAGAAACACTGGCTTTTGTCAAAACTCAAATACGGGAATACACAAAACTTGGAGATGGAGCCGTATTCCAGACAACTCCGGAATTTCCTGAATTCTGCTGGACTGAGCTAATCGTTAATGCCGCTGCGCATCGTGATTACAGCATCAGTGGCACAGATATTCAGATAAAAATGTTCGATGATCATTTCACTGTGGAAAGTCCAGGTATTCTGCCAGGATTGGTACGAGTAGACAACATTAGAGAGTTTCATTTCTCCCGCAATCCAAAGATTGTAGAGATGTTGAGCGAATATGATCTGGTAAAGGAATTCGGGGAAGGCGTAGATCGTGTATATCGGGATATGGCTGAAGCTGGGCTTCCGGAACCGGAGTATCGGCAATCTGAATTCATGCTTTTTGCTACCCTGAAGAATAAGAACTGGGGTAAAGAGGACGCATCATGGGCTGACACGGCTCATGATAGGGCTCATGATACGGCTCAAGATGTGACACAAGATAAATATACTGCGATACTGACATTCTGTGATCTTCCCCGAACTCGCCAGGAGATTATGAGCTATATGGGCTTTTCCAGTAGAAGACAGTTTAACGAACATTATTTAAAGCCATTGATATCATCAGGCAAACTAGCTATGACGCTGCCAGATAAACCCCAAAGTAAGAATCAAAAGTATATTGCAAAGAAGTAAAAGAATAGCAGACGCCCGTCAGAGGCTATCCAGGCGAGTACGTCTGTTGCTCACGGATTGTTGCTGACGGGCAGATTTTATAAAGGGAACCGTATGGATGACAGAATAAAGCGCATAACCGAAATGGAAACACGCCTGAACCAGCTCACAGCCTGGCTCAATAGCCGAGATTACGATGTCACCGAGGATGTCCGAGAACTTGATATCTATTATCACTCTTCGCTATGGCGCTCAGACTTTGAAGCAGATGAAGCTGGAGAACTTCCACCCGATCTGCATCGGGGTGTACTGTCAGAGAACGGCATTCACAATGCACTGCAGGCGTACGAAGAGAGGATGAACGAACTCTTTAAATATGAAGACAAACTGGTGAGAGTCACAGACGATATGGGAAGAACTTTCACAGGGATTGCGTCATCGTTTCCAGTAGGTTACGGCTTGCACGAATACAGCCGGGAAGAGGAAGGTCTCCAGATCGGTGAGTATGTGATCTTCAAGTCAGAAATCATGAAGATTGAAATCCTGCCAACATACGAAGAAGCAGTACAGACAATCCCACCTGGCCGTTACCGCCATTTTAAAGGAAACGAATATGAAGTCCTTTATATCGCCCGTCATTCCGAAACCGAGGAACCACTGGTGGTTTACCGTGCGTTGTACGGAGACCAAGGTATCTGGTGCAGGCCGGCGGCGATGTGGAATGAAGAGATAATCAGGGACGGGAAAACTATCAAGAGGTTTGTAAAGGTATGACCATAGACGAATATATCCTGGCCCAGCAGGAGAATCTTCAGGAGATTCTCTATGCAGTTCGAAACACAATAGCCACGACTCTTCCTAACGCTCAAGAGAAA
The DNA here is from genome assembly GCA_964570015.1 of uncultured Oscillospiraceae bacterium. GTDB lineage: Bacteria > Bacillota > Clostridia > Oscillospirales > Oscillospiraceae > Limivicinus. Next base: position 23,476 of record CAZMXF010000002.1, read on the forward strand.
ATCAGCTATGGAATGCCGACCTTCTGGTATCGGCATAATCTGATTCACTTCGCCGCCATGAAGAACCACCTGGGGATTTATCCCGGCGACGGCGGTGTGAATGCCTTCAAGAAGGAGATTGAAGAGCGAGGGCTGAAATATAGCAAGGGCGCGATAAAGTTCCCATATGATAAGGTTGACCTTGAACTGATCGGCCGGATCGCGGAATGGTGTGGGAGGAATTACGGATGATAACAGTAAACATCTATTACAAAGGAGCTAACGGCAGCGCCCGCGCCTTTGCGGAAGAGATGGAAAGTTCTGGCATTGCCGAAGCGATCAGAAAAGAATCCGGAAACCTTCGCTATCAGTATTTCGCACCCCTTGATGATCCGGAGACGGTTTTGCTCATTGACAGTTGGCATGATCAGTCGGCGATAGATTCCCACCATGCCTCTCCTATGATGGAACAGTTGGCGGCTCTGCGGGAGAAATATAACCTTCATATGACCGTAGAGCGTTTCGTGAGCGATGATAACGGAAAACAGGACGAGAAGTTTATAAGGAAGTGAAACTATGCAGCATGAATGCAGAATAACCGTATTGGATACGAAGTGCTTTCCGGAATATCAGGAACAGTATCTGGCTGATCCAAAGTCTGGGCCATGTCCATTCTTTAAGAAGGGTGATACCTTCCTGTTGAAGAGGACACCGACGCAGGATGACTTTTATCATCTCATGAATGGCAAGTTCTGTGGCGAGGCTTGGGATGCCGTCAGCAGATATGTTTATTCCGCTTTACAAGGCGGCTCCATCATGAAGGGCTGGACAAATGACGACCGCATGATGATTGCCTGCTGCAACGATGGGACAAGGCCTGTAATTTTCAAGATTGAGCGTATAGATATCCCAGAGAATGACGAAGAGAAGGAATGGCTGGAAAAGCAGAACTTCACGAATACAGCTGAGGATGCGTACACGGGTTGATGGAGAAGCAGGTCATTCGTAAGCGCATAATCTTCTATGGCTCTGTCCAAGGCGTCGGTTTTCGCTGGCTTGCCCGGCATGCGGCTTCCCTCCACAACTGCACAGGTTGGTGTAGGAACGAATGGGACGGCAGTGTGGTCATGGAGATCCAGGGGGAAGAGAAAGCAATAGACCAGGTTATCCTGTCAATCGAAGCTGGACGTTATGTGCGCATAGAGAATCTGGACGTGAAGATGATTCCGCTGGAAGAGCATGAATACGGATTCAGGACGGAGTAAGAAATGGATAGAATTGAAGAACTGTTGCAAACATCATATTGGATTATTGATATTCTCCCAATACAGGTTCCGAAAGATAGCCCTGGTCAATATTTCACTATAGAGGACTATTTCCTGAAAGAGCAGATGGCTGAGATCAAGCATAAACATATCAATGTTATCCTGAAGCTAAACTGCTACATGGATGTTTCCATTGAAGAAGAGGCAAATCCTGTACCTGACAGAATCTCGGCTATTATGAATGAGAGATACGTCTACATCATGATCGGTAATTCTATGATTCTCTCTGAACCAGACGATACACATTTGACAGTTTTTAATCCGGATGATCAGCTGCTTGAACTGATCCGAGCAATATCCACGGCGGAAGGGTTGTTCGTATGGAAACCGGAAGAACAAATTACGTGACGGAGGACAAAATGACCCTATTGGAAGCAATTGAAGCGCGGCATTCTGTCCGTGCCTACAGGTATATGCCGATCCCGGAGGAAATCCGTTCTGAGCTGGATTCCTTTGTGGCTACCTGCAATAAGGAAGGGAATCTTCATATCTCCATCCGGTATGATGATCTGACGGGATTTGACTCGCGACTGGCGCATTACGGCAGCTTTCGGAATGTGAACAACTATATTGTGCTGTCCGGCGTGAAGGACAGCGATTTTGACTATCGCTGCGGATATTACGGTGAGAAGATCGTCCTATATGCTCAGCAGCTTGGCCTGAATACCTGCTGGACTGCTCTTACATTCAACAAAAAGAAAGTCAAAGAGCTGATCCCGGAAGGTGAGAGTCTCTGCATGGTTATTGCTCTCGGCTATGGTGAAACACAGGGAACGGAGCGTAAGAGTAAAAAGGCATCGGATGTCAGTGCCGATGGCCCGGACTGGTTTAAGGCAGGAGTGGAAGCAGCGCTTAAAGCACCAACAGCAGTGAACCAACAGAAATTTTACTTTGATTTGCAGAACGGGGAGCCCATAGTAAAGGTCAAGGGGATGGGGACTTATACCAAGGTAGATCTTGGCATTGTTGCCTGTCACTTTGAGATAGCATCGGGGAAAGAAGTAAAACATGGTTAAGTCCATTGTTCGGGACATATTTTTCCTGCAGCAGGAATCTGATGCAGCGACAAAAGACGATCTTCAGATAGGCATCGACCTCCAGGATACCCTGAAAGCGAATGCAGACCGTTGCGTCGGCATGGCCGCCAATATGATCGGTGTGAAGAAACGCGCTATCATCGTAAATATGGGCTTTACGAATATCGTCATGTATAATCCGGTAATCGTAAAGAAGGACACTCCGTACGAAACGGAAGAAGGCTGCCTCTCTCTGGACGGCATCCGGAAATGCACGCGGTATCAGAACATAGAGGTCGAATATACGGATTCGAGCTGGAAAAAGCAGAAGCTGAAACTATCCGGTTGGCCCGCACAGATCTGCCAACATGAGATCGATCATCTGAGCGGGATCATTATTTGATGAAAGATAACTCCTTGACGCTAACCAGTCAGCGTGGTAGGATACGGAGCGGGATCAGGCCGTAATTGTCTGGTCTCCTTCCCGGAGATCATCTCCGGTTTCTATATTTGCCGTCTCTTCGGAGGCGGCTTTTTATTTTCTATCTTGCTATGTGCCGTATTTTCGTTTATCTTCTGGTCCTGAAAAAACCGGCTCGGGAGGACGCCAATATGAACAAATACAACTTCAATGCCTACGATACCGTGATTGCCTTGATTCTCACGCAATACTTGAAAGAACGAGACTATAAAGAGGAACTGAAGAAAGTCCTATCGGAAACAGAGGTAAATGGGCCTACGCTTGTCGACTTGCTCGACCGATCGATGGTGTGGGCGAGTACCAGGACCGGAGAGTCGCCAGATCCTTTAACGGAAGAGCTGATCGATGCAGTGATAGAGATAATGCAGAACTCCTCCGGTCAGCGATACGTCCAGTCGATGGAGGCTGGTTTTGCTGAATTCCTGGACGATTTTCTGAATGACAGGATCGGATAAACAATAACTGCCTGTGTGAGACAGAAAGCACCCGAGATATTATCTGGATGCTGCTGCCGACTTACACGGGCAGTATTTTTATTTGATTAGATGCCGAACTCTGAAAGGAGACCCTTCAGAAATGTCAGCGTGCGGGTGAGAATTGCTTTCTCATCATAATTGCAGTCCAGCAGGAGATCGTGAATCTCGGTACCGACTGGGGAGCTAGAGTGCTTCAGGTTGTCTGTCAGGAGGTCATCGGCGGAGACGTCAAGGACGTTGGCGATGGAAATAATGATTTCCAGGCTTGGATATCTCCGACCACCTTCTATGTTGCTAATGTGTTGTGCGTTTACGGAAACAGCTTTGCCTAATTCCTCCTGGGAGATGTCCTTTTCATTGCGGAAATACTTGATGCGTCTGCCTATGCTTTCGTAGTCTACGGCCATAAAAATGCCATCCTTTCTGTATGGCCCGTATAAGGTAGACGCATATTACCGTCAAGATTTGTACATAGCAACTCAATTTTCTCAGAGTTAAGATGGTGCTATTTTAAATATTCCGCCTGTAGCACCATCTTAACCGATTTTTAGGCCTGATAGGCATAGTTTTGAAGCACAATAGGCCTAACTGGTAGAAGTGAGATCCCGTTTACTGCTATATAATGAGACTGAACATTTCTGAACCCGATTTTTGCCATGAAGGAGTGTGGACGACGGGTGGAATCAAAGTTAGTGACTCTCTACAGTGACGTGAAAGCGGAACCGGTCAGATGGATATGGTATCCGTATATTGCAGTTGGTAAAATCACGCTCCTTCAAGGCGATCCTGGAGGAGGAAAGTCAACGATGATGATAAATCTGATCGCAGAGCTGTCAAAAGGTGGTGCTACACCAGACGGCAAGGCACTGGGGCGTCCACAAAGGGTAATATACCAATGCTCTGAAGATGGTTTAAAGGATACCATAAAGTTGCGGTTTGAGGATTGCGGCGCAGATTGCCGGAATATCGGATTCATAAATGAAGATGTGCATGATGGAATAACTCTTGATGATGAACGGATCCGGGAAGCAATAATTGAGTTTAATCCCCAGCTCGTCGTTATAGATCCGCTACAATCCTATATCGGAAATGATTCAGATCTTCAAGTCGCTGTTAGGGCAAGAAAGTTGATGAGAAGGTTGTCATTATGGGCATCAACATATAATTGCGCTTTTGTGCTGATAGGGCATTTAAGCAAGAAAGAACATTCAAATGATTTGTACAGAGGGCTAGGCAGCATCGCAGTTGTCGGGGCTGTAAGAAGTGTCCTGCAGGTCGACCGGGATGAAGCTGATAGGTGCATACGGACCGTAAGACATATTAAATGCAATATCGCTGCAGAAGGTGAAGATCTCATGTTTGAGATACGCCCGGGCGCAGGATTCCGGTGGTTGAAGGCATCGCCCTCTGAACACGTGGAGCCTGAGAGAAGCACTCCTCAACTCCCAAAGAACAAGCATGAGCTGGCAGCGATTCTCCTCAAGCAGACCCTCGCGGACGGACCGGTCGAGTCCACAGCGATCAAAGATCAGCTGTCGCAGTACCGCATCGGAGACAAGACGATGAGCGAGGTCAAGAAGGATCTTGGAATAAAATCATTCCGGAAGATGCGGGTATGGTACTGGGCTTTGCCTGACAACAAATAAAACGAATAATACATGAAACGGAGATAACGACAATGAGCGAGTTTGGGACCTTTGATACTCAGGTGTTGGGTATTACGGAAGATCAGATTAAAGAAGTCGATGCATCTGAGGCAGAGGTTCTCAGCCGCGTTCTTACTTCACGAATCAAGGATATTGTCGCAACCATCAGACCTGATGGGATCATCTTCAATTCCACATGTATCAGAAGCATGGTCGGTGTCATTCATATTCAGATGTACATCGATCGGAAGAAGCATATCCTCTATGTGGAACCGGCCGAGGAGTTCGATAAGGATTCCCGCAAGTGGTGCAATGAGAAAGACGGGAAGCGCACCAGCCGGAAGATCACCGGCAGACCCTTCGGCGACAGGATTTACAAAATGATGGGCTGGAGCAAAGGATACTCTTTCCGGATTACCGGATACCCTGCAAAGCAGATCGGAGCGGAAGATGAATATCTTCTGGCGTTTGAACTTAATGAATACGACCAGAGGCTCCTGACCGAGAAGGGACTGTCCGCGGCAGGTGTGGAAGATGATGATCTCGGTGCAAACGCAGAGCAGATCCATATGGATATCGCTGAGGAACAGGCCCAGAAGGAGAAAGCCAGGGAGGAAGCCAAGGCAACTGGTAAATCCAGGCGGTCAAGAAAAAAGACCATGTATTATGGCCCGGTAGAAGATGGTGCTTTCGGCGTTCCAAAGAAAGATCATATATCCAGAATTGAAGTTCCCTCTCTTGAGCAGATGGAATTACTGGAGTTGTCGGAAGATGCGGAGCAGAAGGATGATCCAAATCCTGAAGGAGACTGGGGGACACGATGGAATCAGGGATAAGTGTCTACTTCACGCAGGACAGAATCCGTATGCGGTACAAAACCTTAGAAGATTTGGATTACCCTGAGTATATCCACCTCAGAATTAATGAGGAAAAGAAACATCTTTTCATTGAAAAGTGCGAGCGGGATATGGATGCCTTCCGCATTGAATACAGCAAGCAGCTCGACGGGAAAAAAGTCAAGAGCAAAAGCTGCTATATCCACGCGAAGAAATATCTGGAGTACATGGCCGAGGTGATCGGTGTTCCAAAAGATTCACCATCATTACGATTTGTAGGAAAACCTATGCAGGGCGGGATCGTATTTATCGACCTTAACAAATACGAGGTCATCGAATACAACCGTGTGAAGAGTACCAAATCATAGAATGGGAAGTGCAAAGAGTGAACCAGCAGATACCGAGCCTCAGCCAGGGCCTACATCAGACAGAACGTATTGAAAATGATCACTCGGTCACAGATGGTATGACCGAGCGGGAGAAAATCGAATATGAATACAGCAGGCAGCGGGACATGTCAAAGGTCACATATTTTCCGGCAAAGAGAGCGCCGGGATTATATGACCTTGCAGGCCGGCTGCGTGTTGTGGTTTATTGCCGAGTCTCCACGGATGGTCTGTCACAGGCCACATCCTTTGATCTGCAGCGGAGCTACTACCTTCAATTTGTGCGGAAGCACATACAGTGGAAGCTGATCGCCATGTACTCCGACGAAGGAATTACCGCAACGAGCACGGAAAGAAGGATCGGACTGCTTCAGATGCTGGAGGATGCCAAAGCCGGAAAATTTGACGTGATCATCGTAAAGAATCTTTCCCGGCTGAGCCGAAACCTGATGGATTGCATGAACATTATTTATGCGCTCCGCAATCTGCCCAATCCGGTAGGAATCTTCTTTGAGTCGGAAAATCTGTATACCCTGGATAAATCTGCGGACTTCACGCTGCAGGTCCTTTCTCTCGTTGCGCAAGAGGAGAGCCACAAGAAGTCTGAAGCTATGCTTGCCTCTTATTATATGCGGTTTTCTCAGGGGCAGTATCTTGTGCCGGACCTGCTGGGATACAGGAAAGTTGGGAAGAATCAGATTGCCGTTGATGTGGAAGAGGCAAAGACCGTTCAGCTGATCTTTATGATGTATATGGCTGGGTACAGTCCGAAGACAATTTCCGGAGTTCTGACTAAGCTCGGGCGGAAAACGCATACCCACATTACCAACGCCGGAGTAGTAAAAGAAGGCGAAGTCAAGTGGTCGGCGGACTCTGTCCGGAACGTTCTGACAAATGAACGCCGCTGCGGAGATGTCCTCGCTCAGAAAACTGTGACCGAAAGCTATCTGACCCATAAAAGCAAACCGAACAATGATATTCTACCACAGTTTTACGCGATTGACCAGCATCAAGGTATCGTAAGTCCTGAGGATTTTTTACTTACCCAGCGCCTTCTTGCCGCTAACCGAGGCGGATGGGAAGGCGAGCTGCCCTCGATGCAGATTTACAGTGACGGAGCACTGAAAGGATTTGTTTCTGTTGTCCCGCGCTGGTGTGGGTACGACTCTGAGGATTATAACAGAGCTTCTCTTCGCGCCTATGGCGTTGAGGAAAATGAGCTTGTGCGCCTTGGAGGAGCAATCGAAACGAATCCGGCAAACCGTGGGCAGCAGATCATGGGGAAGGTCGGGCAGAAGGCAGCAGAGAGCGAGACCTTCCAATACCGCACCAGCATCGATTCTGATGACTACACCATGTATCCTGAAACAGCTGCAGTAGAAGACAGCCAGGAGGAGGAAGAGCAGCTGGCTGCTTTTGCCGAGCAGATACGGAAACGCCAGAAAGAGCTTGCTGGTATGCCAGCTGAAGAGACTCCTGACTCATACTTTTTGGCAGGATGCGAGAAAGTAAAAGCCGAACTGTTCAACCTGAATGAAAAGGCATGCTTTACAATTGACAGAAACGGCATCCTCTTTAATTCTTTTGCGAGACGGTCGCTGGGAGGTAATGTCAACGTCATACGGAATATTGAAATCGCCTACAACCCTGTTCTGCAGATGATCGTGATTCGCGGTGCGGAAAATAAGGACACCCACACTCTCCGCTGGGTATCTGAACATGACAGTAGACTGACTATGCGCAGATGCTCCTGCAGGGGCTTCTCCCACGCTCTGTTTGATAACATGGGCTGGAACCTTGATTACAAGTATAAGCTGGTCGGAGGATGCATGGTCATTGACGATCAGCCGGTTCTCGTCTTTACACTGGACAGTCCGATCCGTATTGTGCCGATCGTCATGGAGAAAAAATCCAAGGATGAACCCGGAAAGAAAGCCAAGAGCAGACAAACGAAAGAACTGCTGGAAGCCGGCTTTGCTCCAGAGGATTTCCAGATACCGACATCCGTGTCGGATATTGATCTGGGCAGTGATACGCTGAATGAGAAAGCGCGAAATGCCGCCAAGAGCAGAGCAATCTATTACGACAACTTCACCTCTGCCTCCGGTGTGATCCACGTAGCGGATCTCGGTGCAGAACGGTTCGATCCTGAGTGCATCCGACAGATTATCCAGAAAAACCGAGCACCTGAAGAAGGCTGGGGTTATCTGAAGGGAATCGCCTTCATACGGAATAACAGCTTTACAATACTGCCTGAGGTACTGGCTGAGGGATTCGGCGATTCCGCAAATCCGACACGCAAGACGAAAAAGCTGGAAGGAGTTATCGTTCAGAGGACTCCCTACGGCTGGGTTCGAGCGCTGTCCCTGCCAACCAAGGAGACCGTCGAGGCGACTATTCAAGTGCTGCTTGCGGAGAAGCAGGCGGGGTAAACGCTGCTCTAAAGCATCTATAAAAACTCAATATCCAGAACAGAAAAGCACATTGACATTACGGCCGGTTGAACGTATAATATAAACGACCAACTGACCGTAAGGAGGATGTGCACATGGAATTCTCTGACTATGAGGTTATTCACATGGGCGGGAAGAATGATGGCACACTGAAGGAGAAGAGAGTTGTGCTGGGGCTCACGCAGCAGCAAGTGGCTGACAAGGCAAAAATCAGTCTCCGAGCCTATCAAAAATTTGAGAGCGGTGATCGCAACATCAAAACAGCTTCCTTCCAGGTCGCATGCCGGGTGATTGAGGCTCTCGGGATGGATGTATCAAAGTTTTACCATGATGAATATGTCTTTGGGGAGAAGCAGTATCTTGACTCGGAAGGCTGGAAATACCAGCGGACCGGAAAACTCGTCACGGATGATGTGGAGACTTTGCAGAAGAGGGTAGAGGTCATTCCTGCACGTCCTGTCCGGATCATACCGGCGAGTGAGTTCACGGGAATGATAGCGAAAGTTCCTGCCGGAAAAGTTGTGCGCATTGAAGATATCTGTCGGTATTTTGAAGAGAAATATCAGGTTGAACGAGCCGAGCCGGATTATTCCGGATGGCCAGTAAATGACGCAGATGGAAAAGAAATACCATACTGGCGCGTTATTGGATTACGAGGCACTGTCACTGGCGCACGATATTACGATTTGGAAAGCCAAAACAAACTCCTGACCCAGGAAGGGATCGAGCTGGTCCCATACAAGAAATCTTATCGGATTGTAGAATACAAAAAGTATCTGCATTCATTCTCCCCTGAAGAGAAAACGTAAAGCCGCAAAACTTCACCAAGAGATAACTTAACCGTCTTTACCGGATAAAACCGGCAGAGGCGGTTTTTTGCGCTCATTTTACGGAATATGTAGTGAAGTCTTGGGCGATATGTATGACTTTTGCGTACGATTTTATATACACAAGACATAATAGTGAAATCTTGGAAAACACAATATATTGAATAAAACAGAAATTAGAAAAGAATAAAACCACAATATATAGTGGTTATCTCGTGGTGAAACCTGAAATTCTCTTCTTGCCTGAAAGCACTAAGGGCGTCGCGGTAGGCGTTATGACAGCGATGGACGTTTCTCTCAGTAAGTTTGGATTGGCTGGTCGAGAGTGTTTGGAATAATGCTTCGGAGACATATTGGTGCGAATGAACGGCAGAACTATAAGCATATGCAGAGATGCTAGGAGTATTGACAGATAGGCGCTGAATGATATGCAGGCCAGTAAGAGAAGGTAGTGTGGACGAAATCGCTCCGGATGCTGAAATCGGCTCCAGAGCATTTCGTGTTGTTTTGGGGAGTTTTAACAAGTAAGAGATAGGAGCAAAAAATGAAACGAATTATTACTTATGGCACCTTTGACCTGCTGCACTATGGTCATATCAATCTTCTTCGCCGGGCAAAAGCCCTCGGAGATTATCTGATCGTTGTTATCTCCTCGGATGAGTTTAACTGGAATGAAAAGCATAAGAAATGCTATTTCACCTATGAACAGCGGAAAGCTCTGGTTGAAGCGATTCGGTACGTTGATCTGGTTATCCCGGAAGAAAGCTGGGGCCAGAAGCGTACAGATATGCACGAGTACCATATTAATACATTTGTGATGGGTGACGATTGGAAGGGTAAGTTTGATTTCCTAAAAGAGGAAGGTGTGGAGGTTGTGTATCTGCCAAGAACGCCAGAAATATCGAGCTCTCAGATTAAGAAGGATTTGTATGATGCAAATGCGGTCGATGGTGAGAGCAACAGACATTGTTGCATTGTTACCAATCAGTATTCTGCTGACGCTGTTCGCCATGCTGGCTGAGAGAATAATCGTGAAGCTTAAACTCGTGAAGATTTTACTTGGGAAATAACCAAGGCATATAGAGAGGTGAAAGAGAATCCAAAAGAGAACGATTCGAATTTTCGTATTGTTTCTCATCATGACACTTTGTTTTCTGTATGCTACCGACGGGATAAGAAAGCATATTATCCACGATAAAATGGTTTCGTATGCAAAAGCTTCAGCACGTTCTACAGACGATGCTGAGAACTACGTGATCATGAATGGAAAACCTGGATACCTAGGGTATTCGTCTGTTCATCTATCCTACCTCAAAGACGGCTGGATAAGCCTCGTCGGTGATAATGTTGAGGAAGGTACATCTGCTGCACAGTATTACCCAGAGCCATATAGACGTTCAATGGGTGACATAGATTTTCTTGTTCCTCAAAACTTATATGAAAGAGCAAAAGAAATAATGGAGGCTAATGAGTATAGTTATGAATATGGTGATACGGAAAACAGTTGTCATATAGGATATAGAAAGAATGGAGTTTTATTCGAATTACATAGAAGCATCAGCTCGGTTGGCCGAGATATTGAACCACTTGTTTTAGAGGGATTCCAAAGGAGAGAGATTCATTTCGTTTACGGGAATGGTTTTCCCACGCTTCCCGAGCCCATAAATGGACTAGTTTTCCTTGCTCATATTCGTCAGCATATGTTCGAAGAGGGAATTGGACTTCGACACATCATCGATTGGATGATGTTCGTTCACAAATACCTGACTGATGAAAAGTGGGAAAACGATTTTAAAATACTAACAAAACATGCTGGCTTTACCACTTTTGCCAAGACACTCACTCTGATGTGCAAATTGTACCTAGGCCTCCCAGATGATGTCCCATGGTGTGAAGATGCAGATCCAGCCGTAGCTGAAGAACTAATGCATTATGTTTTGAGAAGCGGTAACTTCGGATGTAAGAACAAGAAAAAGAAAAGCGAGAGACAAGTTGAAGTGGTAGCTAGAAATATCCGGACGATGGGAATGTTTGCGTATCTTCAGAAAAAAGGCGAACTCCATTGGAAAACTTTAGAGATCTGTCCTTACCTCATACCCTTTGCTTGGACTTTTCAACTTAGACGGATTGTCAAAAGCGGTATATGGTCGGGACTTAAGATAAGGACCATCAGAAAGAACATGATAGCCGGTAAAGAAACGGGTATACTGTTGGAAAAACTTGGGATCGAGTGAAATGTGTGTGGTTCTTTTTTCAGTGCTATAGAGGGATTGTATAGCTCAACAGAAAAATGTTATACTACACCACGAGGTATAAAATGCCGATTGAGAGTGGCAGAATAGGAGAGTTTTTATGTCTAATATCATAGATGCGTTTTCAGGTAAGACACTTTTGATCAGTGGGGGAACCGGATCTTTTGGGAGTACGGTACTGAAGCATTTTCTCACTTCCGGGATTGGTGAGATCCGGATCTTTTCCCGTGACGAGAAGAAACAGGATGGGATGAGGCATACGCTTCAGGCTCGTTACCCTGAATATGCGGATAAGGTAAAGTTTTTTATTGGCGATGTAAGAGATATCAGTTCTGTGCGGGATGCCCTGTATGGTGTGAACTATATTTTTCATGCGGCGGCATTGAAGGAAGTGCCGTCCTGTGAATTCTTCCCGATGGAGGCTGTCAGGACGAATATCATCGGGACAGATAATGTGATCACTGCTGCAATAGAAAACCATGTGGAGCGGGTAGTGTTCCTGTCTACCGACAAGGCTGCCTATCCGATCAACGCCATGGGTATGACGAAAGCGGTTGGGGAAAAGGTTGTCCAGTCCAGAGCGCAGACTGCATTTGACAGGGCTGGGACGGTGCTTTGCTGCACCAGGTACGGGAATGTAATGTGTTCCCGCGGCTCGGTGATTCCGCTGTTTATTGATCAGATCAAGCGGCATGCACCGATCACTATTACGGATCCAAATATGACCCGCTTCCTCATGAACCTGGATGAGGCTGTAGATCTGGTGGCGTTTGCCTTTGAGCATGCGGAACCGGGTGATCTCTTCATTCAGAAAGCAGATGCGTCTACGATCGGAGATCTGGCAAAGGGTGTCATGAAAGTCTTCGGGGAGACCGAGACGAAGATCATCGGATCTCGCCACGGAGAGAAGCTCTATGAGACTTTGATGACCCGCGAGGAGAGGCTCCGCAGTGTTGACATGGGACATTACTTCCGGATTGCACCGGATGCCCGCGGCTTGAACTATGATAAGTTCTATGTCGAAGGAACCGTAAGCACAGAAGGGGACGAGGCATACACGTCTCATAATACACACCGTCTGGATGTCGACGGTGTGGTTGCCAAGATTATGACCACGGATTATGTGAGGGAAGAACTGGCAGGCCGTCCGCATGCGGTAGATGCGTAAGTAACGAGGTAGACAAATGCAATATCCAACCTGGAAAGAAAACGGCAGAATCAAGCTGATGATTATTGTGGGCACCCGCCCGGAGATCATTCGTCTTGCTGCTGTGATTAAGAAGTGCCGGAAGTACTTTGATACCATCCTGGTTCATACTGGACAGAACTATGATTATAACCTCAATGGTGTATTTTTCCGGGATCTGGGACTTGATGATCCGGAGCTGTATCTGGATGCGGTCGGCGCGGATCTCGGGGAAACGATGGGGAATATTATCGCGGCTTCGTATAAGGCAATGGTGGAACTGAAGCCGGATGCGGTTTTGGTTCTTGGGGATACGAACAGCTGCCTGAGTGTGATCGGGGCGAAGCGGCTGCATATTCCCATTTTCCATATGGAAGCGGGGAATCGCTGCAAGGATGAGTGCCTGCCCGAAGAGACCAACCGCAGGATTGTCGATATTATTTCTGATGTAAATCTGGCGTATAGTGAGCATGCTCGTCGCTATTTGGCCGACTGCGGCCTGCCGAAGGAGCGCACCTATGTGACCGGCTCTCCCATGGCGGAGGTACTGACTGAGAATCTGGAAGCGATTAAGGCATCGGATGTTCATGCACGACTCGGTCTGGAGAAGGGTCGTTATATTCTGCTCTCTGCACACCGTGAAGAGAACATTGATACGGAGAAAAACTTCACCAGTCTCTTCACGGCGATCAATCAGATGGCGGAGAAATATGATATGCCGATTCTGTATTCCTGCCATCCGAGATCCCGGAAACGGCTGGAGAGTTCTGGATTTGAATTGGATAAAAGGGTAATCGCGCATGAGCCTCTTGGATTCCATGACTACAACTGCCTGCAGATGAATGCATTCTGTGTGGTTTCCGATTCCGGCACCCTGCCGGAGGAGTCCTCCTTCTTCACTTCCATTGGTCATCCGATTCCTGCGGTCTGCATTCGCACGTCCACGGAACGTCCGGAAGCATTGGATAAGGCCTGCTTTATTCTCTCCGGTATTGATACAAAGGGACTGCTGCAATCTGTGGACTTGGCTGTGGAGATGGTGGCGAATGAAAAGAACGGCGGCGCAGTACCGGTACCGGATTATACGGATCTCAATGTATCCGACAAGGTCGTGAAGATCATTCAGTCTTATGTCGGTGTAGTGAATAAGATGGTCTGGAGAAAAGAATTATGAAGATCCTCGTTACCGGTGCGGCTGGATTTGTAGGCCGGAATCTGGTAGATAATCTGAAAAATATACGCGATGGCAAGAACAGGACGAGACCTGCTCTTGCCATTGAGGATATCTATGAGTATACCAGAGAGAGTACTCTGGAGGATCTGGACCGGTACTGCTCGGACTGTGACTTCGTCTTCAACCTTGCTGGTGTGAACCGACCGAAAGACCCGGCGGAATTCCGGGAGGGAAACTTCGGCTTTGCATCACAACTGCTGGAGGTTTTGAAGAAGCAGGAAAACCGCTGCCCGGTGATGCTGTCCTCCTCTCTGCAGGCGACACTGGCCGGCCGCTTCGGAAAGAGCGAATACGGCCTGTCCAAGAAAGCGGGCGAAGAGCTCTTCTTCGATTATGCTGCGGAGACAGGTGCACCGGTTCTGGTGTACCGTTTCCCGAATCTGGTGGGGAAATGGGTGCGGCCGAACTATAACTCCGCCGTCGGGACCTTCTGCTACAACATCGCCCATGATCTCCCGATCACGGTAAACGATCCTTCTGTTGAACTGGAACTGCTCTTCATCGACGATCTGATGGAAGAGATGTTTGACGCCCTGGAGGGGCATCCTCACCGGGCGGAGTATCCGGCTGTAGGAGAGGAAATCGACGGAAAGGTTCATGACGGCCTGACGCCGAGAGCCTGTGAGAATGGACGGTACTGCTATGCACCGGTGACGCACAAGGCGACCCTCGGCAGGATTGTGGAACTGCTGAGTCTTTTCCATGAACAGCCGAAGAATCTTATCATGCCGGCGATCCCGAACGGCAGTTTCGAGAAAAAACTGTACAGCATGTATCTTTCTTATCTCCCAAAAGAAAAAGTAGCTTTTGATCTTAAGATGAACTGCGACGAACGCGGCAGCTTTACGGAACTGCTGAAGACAGTAGACCACGGACAGTTCAGTGTTAATATCTCAAAACCAGGCATCACGAAGGGGCAGCACTGGCACAACAGCAAGTGGGAGTTCTTTATTGTCGTCTCTGGTCACGGCCTGGTTCAGGAACGGAAGATCGGGACGGATGAAGTGATTGAATTTGAGGTGTCGGGAGAAAAAATCCAGGCGGTTCACATGCTTCCGGGGTATACTCATAATATTATCAATCTCTCCGATACGGAGAACCTTGTCACACTAATGTGGGCCAATGAGCTGTTTGATCCTCAGAAGCCGGATACCTTCTTTGAAAAGGTCTAGGAACCGGCTATTATCGTTTTTTAATTGGAAGCTTGAAATGTGACATTTCGACTTTCCTTGCATTTCTGCCCCTTGAGTGGTATTATTTGAGCAATCCACAACAGTTTGAGAATCGTATGGCCGATGACACCTGAGGAAAAGCGATGTGAGCATGACCTGATCGGAGGAGCGTTCAATCATGAGATTGAAATCTGGATTTATTACAGAAAACATTGATGGTGAACTGTTCATGATTGCCGTCGACGACGAGGCTTTCAATGGTGTTGTGAAGAGCAATGATACAGCGGCTTTCATTGTGGGCTGTCTTAAGGAAGAGACCACAGAGGATCAGATCGTGGACCGTATGTGCGCAGAATATGATGCCCCGAGAGAGCTTATTGCTGCTGATGTGAAGGAGTGTATCACAAAGCTGCGGAGCATTCATGCGTTGGAGGAATGAGGAGAACCTGAGAACAGAACGGCGGAAAACCATATGATCAGCGTGATTGTTCCGGTTTATAATGTTGAGCTTTACCTGAGAGAATGCCTGGACAGTATTCTTGCCCAGACCTTTCGGGATCTCGAGGTGATCTTGGTCGATGACGGCTCTACGGATGGCTGTGGCAGGATCTGTGATGAGTATCAGCAAAAAGACAATCGCATTGTAGTTTTTCACACAGAAAACCATGGCCTTTCGTCGGCGAGGAATCTGGGGATCGACAATGCTCATGGTGAATGGCTGATGTTTGTGGATTCGGATGACTGGGTGAAACCGGAATTTTGTATGTTACCATATCAGACTGCGATAGAAAATGAGGCAGATATGGTTGTATTTGGGATCATGAGAGTTCACAGAGATCTGACGGAGTCTTTGATCGACCTTGAACGGAATGGTGAGGTGACTCAGGAGCAGGCGGTTTCCTATGGACGAAACGCCGCCTGGAATAAGCTGTATCGGAGAGAACTCTTTGACGGAATACGATATCCGGCAAGGCGTTTATATGAGGATGCACTTACTACTTATCAGACGATCTATCAGGCGAAAAAGATCATCTTTCTGAATATACCGCTGTATTACTATCGATCCAGAAATGGCAGCATTGTAAAGAACCAGGATGTGCATGATGCATACCGGGCTATTCTTGAGAAAAATGATGGACTTCATAACAGCGGACATGAAAGAGATTACAGAGAAATGCTGAGTTGCTCACTTCATTATCTGGAAAAAACAGGGCCGGCCGATGATGAGCTCCATCATCGGGCTGAAGAGATTGTTTCAACCGTAAGTGTAGACCCAAGCAGACTGAGTGCTCATGAGAGAAACTGCATGAAGCTCTGGAAGCTGAACAGGAAACTGTTTTATACCGTTGCGGCCAATAAAACAAAAATGGGAAAGGAGGATTCCAATGAAAGAGTATGTCAAACCTGAAATAGAGGTTGTAGAATTTGAAACCGAGGATATTATTGTAACATCTATTAATAACACTGCTCCTAATGGTACTGCTGGTATTTGATAGAATATATACGATCCGTTAAACACTGATCTGCCGGGGTAAGCTTATGGGTCGTTATTCCCGACAGCAAAGTGTTTAGCATAGATGCCCTTGTGAACAGTCTTGGCGTAACATTTCTACAGGTAAGCATAAAGCCGGATCCCTCCGGCTTTATGCTTACCTTAATTTCTCGGATTTTTCTCCGCTAAAAACCTGCCCGTGAGAATGGTGCCGCGGAACATTTCAACAACGAAGAGATTGCAAATCTACTCTACAGTTACGTGGAGTATACCCAATCAATATATCTATCCCAAACTGTGCATGTGAAGCGCCTCTTCCCAGCTCATCTCCCGATATTCCTTCAGGTACTCCCGTCTACAGGCTCGGATGTTGGTCTGAAAGTCCCGAAAGCCCGCCCAGTGAACAATTGCCGGTTGGTCTGTGAACCCGTTGCAGACCGCCTCGTTAAAGCGGAGCGGCAGTTCGATGATCTTTCCATACGCACCGAGCCTGTTTATGACGTTTTCCTCCGCCCAGTCATACCTGGTTTCGTTCAGCATCCATATCATCTGGTCGTCGGCCTTCTCCTCGCGGATCTGTTTCAGGTTGAACATACAAACACCTGCGTTATAGTATTTTGGCCCGCAGGGGCGATAAGGATTGCAGTTCTCCATCACCATCGCAAAAAAGTTTTCTCCTAGGTCCAGCTCCCACAGTTCATTGATGTTATCCACGACGATCGTGTCTACATCCAGCCATAGAATCTGATCCAGCTTCGGAAAAATCTTCGTGAGGCACACCCGAAGCATGCTCATATAGGTAACAGGCGCATCGGCATTCGGTCCATCCGGCGGGAAGAAGTGCTGCCCGCTCATGTTGACGCTTTCGACAATCTGCGGTAGTGTCTCCGGAAACGCATCGTCTTCAATCAGCAGGTATATTTTGTCAATGCTGCTGTTGGCCACTAGCGATTTTACCGCCGGAACCATATCCGGATAGAGATTTCTTGTTCCGGCATAAACTGCTGCTCTCATATTGTACCCTCTTTATCATGTCGAATCCTTATTTTTGAAAAGATCAAAGATTGCGTCGATATCTTTCTTTCTGATATACTGCCAGTACTCCTTAATATTCTCCGGTAGAAAACGGTATCCATACTCCTGTTCATTTACAATAACGGTTTCAAGGTGTGTTTTTGCAATAGTTTTTAAAGTCTTATTCGGAACTGCCTGTATCTGATTCAACTTGAATAAGAAAATCAGTATAAACCCGATATAAACCTTAAAGACAAATGCAAGCTGCCGCTCATAGTCAGGCAGCAGAAACCCCTTCCAGGTTTCCAGGATTCTTCTTTCTGTCATTAGTTGTGACATGTTGATTTTCTGCCCGCATGAGATGTTTTTCCTGTAATTATACCCGTATACGACCGAAGGAAGAATACAGATATTCTTCAGTTCAGGTAAGACAGCGCTGTTAAAAAGAAAATCTTCCCCGTAGTGAAGTCCCGGTTCAAAAGCACTTTTTATCCTGTCCGTCCTGTATAGCTTGCCCCATACCTGATGGTAGAACCCGGTTCTGTAGATCTCTTCCAGGTCTTGAAAAGTGTGGGAAAGGGACTCATACTCTCTCTTTTCAGGCAACACCCGGACGTCTACAGTTTGATTCATACAATAATAAGACGCCACCACAAGATCCATACCAGCGGAGTTTGCCAGCATTTCCTCAAAAGCCGTCGGGCAGTAGACATCATCGCTGTCCAGGAAAACTGTCCACATACCGGTTGCCGCCTTCATACCGGCATTCCGTGCCTCTGAAACACCGGAATGAGCAATATGGATACTGTGAATGCGCCGATCTTTTGATGCATAGAGATCACAGATCCTTCCCGTGCTGTCCTCTGACCCGTCATCCACAACAATCAGCTCCCAGTTGTTAAACGTCTGATCGAGCACACTGTTCATTGCTTTCTCTATGAAATCCTCTCGGTTATAGGCCGGTATGATAACGCTGATTGTCGCTTGGCTCATATAGGTATGCCTCTTTTAGATCCTGTTTGTGATATTGAAACTTGACTTCTGTTTTTGATACTGATAAAATTGGACTCGATCGTATATGGAGTATAAAAACAAGGATTATGGCATGAAAAGGAGAAGAAATAAAATGAACCAGTATGAAGCCCCTACAGCAGAAATTATCTTGTTCGACGATGAAGTAATCACTTGGGACCCCTCAAACGGCCTGCTTGGCACCTATTAAGGGTAGCACCTCTGAGCTAGGCTATGTTCAAGATTGAGCTGGCAAAACTCACAGTTCAATTGGATAACAGATACCCTCTCATCCAGGACCGGTGTCAGAGCTATCTGGCTCCTGACACTGTCCCTCCGCAGATCACCGTGCCTATGCAAACAGATGAATATCTGCATGAAATCCAGCAGTATGCCGAGCGGGTGTTCGGGAAGCATATGACGCTTGAGGAAACAGAATTTGACCGTCTCCATTATCTGATCTATCCGTCCCTGGTTCAGTATCAGGCATTCTGGCTCCACGCCTGTGTGGTTGAACTGGATGGGGAGGGTTATGCCTTTTCCGCACCGCCGGGTACTGGCAAAACGACCCACGCCCTTCAGTGGTTGCAGACCTTCCCCGGAAAGGCGGAGATCATTAATGGTGACAATCCCATTGTGCGTGAACTGAACGGACAGTTTTATGCTTTTGGTACACCCTTCTGCGGAAAAGAGGGATATCATCAGAACCGGGCTGTGCCCCTGAAGGGTCTTGGTTTCTTGACCCGGGCTGAAAAGAACCGTTTGGAACCTATGGACCCGGCAATCGCCATGATGCGGCTGTATTGGGATAACTGGACGATTCCGAAAAACGACCCGGAAGCCGTGGATTGTCATCTTGCCTTGTACGGTCGTTTTGTAGAACAGGTGCCTGTATATAGGCTGTATATGAATAATTTCAAACCTGACGCCGCCCTGGTTGCCTGTGCTGGGATGCGGTGCGAGAAGGAAAAGAAATCATGAAGATCAGGGAAGGTTTTTTACTGCGCTCTATAGATGGTGAACATGTGGTGGTCGCTGTTGGCAAGGCGTCTACCCGGCTGAACGGCATCATCAGACTTAATGACACTGGTGTGATGCTGTGGAATCTGCTTCTGGAAGGCGCAGATACAGCACGTTTGGCCTCATGCCTTACAGCGGAATACGGCATTTCGATGGAAACGGCAGTTGCTGACACCACGAGTTTTCTGGATACCCTCAGGCAAGCCGACTGTCTGGAAGAATGACGCTTGCTCCCTCTGCCCCGGATATATCTGTTATTGTCCCGGTTTACAATGCAGCTTCCTGCCTGGACGAAACGGTTCAAAGCGTTCTCTGTCAGACGCATCCTTGCTGGGAGTTGCTGTTGGTAGATGACGGCTCCACGGACGGGAGCGGTGATCTATGTAATCAGTATGCTGAAGTGGATCAGCGGATACAAGCTTTCCACATACCGAACGGCGGATTCTGCAGAGCCAAGAATCACGGGCTCAGGCACGCTACAGGAAACTGGGTCTTGTTTTTGGACGATGACGACCTACTAGTTCCCGATGCGCTGGAAAAGATGTTAGCGTCATCGGCGGGCGTCGACCTGGTAATGGGGCTGTATCAGACGTTTCCGAATCCGACTGTAAGAACGGAAAATATTCCAAATGGCCTCTTTTGCTCATACAAAGAGATAGGACCCGTCCTGAAAGAACTGTACGATCCATATTTCCTGATCAGCCCGTGGAGCAAGCTATACCGGCGGAACCTTCTGAAGGACGGTTTTTATCCCGAACAGCCGCCGATACATGGAGATTTGCTGTTCATTTTCAGAATACTTCCTGTCTGCAATGGCATTCGGTTACTCCCGGAGGTGGTTTATCAGTACCGTCGCAGTGATCGTATCTCGCATACCAGACATTTTCACGGGGAATGGCTGCATGTTTACAGGGAAATGTACAGCGCGATGACAGAGCTTTTTCCAAACACACCTGATCTGGAAGGGTTCTTTATTAATCGCTATGCTGTTGGGGTAGTACAACATCTGTGCTCCATCGCTTCCCTGAGTAATGTCAACAGGCAGCAAAAACAGTTGATGATTGAGGCAGAAAGGGAGAATTCCTTTTATCAGTCGCCGGCATTCACGAAGGTAGCCTGTGATGAGAGGGTCTCTTCGATTTGGAATGCCTTTTTGGAGCACCGTGCAACTGACGCATTGGATGCGGCAGAAAGGTATATAAAACGGAAATCAGGAGATTGAAACGGACCCAAATCATACGCATAGATTACTTAAACTACTGGGCGGTATGATACATCATTAATTTTATATTTTTATATATTATATAATAACACTAATAATACTTTGCGATTATTATATCAAACGAGGGAATAAGTTTCAAGTTACGAGTTATAACCCATAAAGTCTTCCATGTTTTCGGCAAAAACTTGCGACTTGTTGATTTTTATCATCTCAACTCAATATTTGCTGCCAGAATTCTGTGTTTATCCCGGATTTTGGCAGTTTTTTCTTGTGTTTTCGACCTTGAATCTCGGAATACATCACTATGAAGGATCATTTGAAACCCGGATAGCCCCAGTTTTTCTTGAAATATGAAGGGTATCAGTCGGAAGCGTTCAGCGACGGCTTGCCAATACAAATCCATGAGTAAGAATTGACAAAGGAGGCAAAGGTTTCGAACCACTGCCTCCCTTGTCGGGGTTAATATGATGAAAAAGCCTATTCTTTATAGGCCGCTCTTATTTCCGTTAGCGACTTCTTGTTCATGGGCTTCTTGCTCGCGCTGCTTTGCATCTGACCGCTGTTTCTTTTCCTGCTGGATCTGCTGAAGGAGTAAACTCTCGGATTTGCTTAAATTAACCCCTAAACTTTGGTCACCAGGCGAGTAAGTCATATAAATACTGCTTGTTCCGGCTCCGACAATTAAGCCTCCTGTACGTAAACGTACTGAGCTGTTGTGGGTCCCAATAGCTTTATACATATCAGAGCCACCGAGACTAACACCACTATTCTTAATGGCATCTGATTTGCCATATATAGTCTCTAGTTTAATTGCTAAGTCTTTTGCATTCTGATATGCGTCGTCATATGAAGGTTTTTGAACTTCTGGGTAAGTAGCTGCATCTATAGCCTCTTTGTTAGTCCAAAAACGATATCTTGCCTCTGTAAAGATAGCTCCGTTTATATCTTCATTGAGTACATTCTTTCCGTCATTTGGGAATACAAAATGGAGTACTATATATGCTGGAAGGTCAGCGATTTTTACTGCGTGTTTTGAATAAACATCGAAGGAGGTTGCTAATGAAAATGGCAGGTCTGCTGGAGCATTAGCAGACTTATCGGGCTTATAATATGTGTATTCCGGTGCCGTGAAAGAAACATTGTACTGCTTAGCTAATGCCGTAGTGACTTCTTGATAAGTGCTTCCCCAGGGAATGTCGTTGAACAAGATTTCCTGATTGTACTCAGCATCTGCTATAAGCGAACAAGAGAATAGCATTATCACAGAGAGCATAATAGCTGAGATTTTTCTAACCATTGTTTGTACCTCCTATTTTTTCCCCATTATAATATGGTTTAATTCTTATTTCAATCCTATCTTGTCTTTTTGCCCAGGGAGCCTGATCGTATGATGGAAATCAAGAAGGATCTCGTCACGTTCGCCTTCCGTTCCTATGTGTCTGCCTTCGATTCGTCCAATATTCAGATTGCAAACAAGATTCGCCATACCTGGCACGTAGCTGTGGTGTGACAGGGTGACAGTTCTCCTGTCACACGCTAGGCCTGTCGATTTGTCGAAACCCGGCGCAGCCTGCATCGTCCCGTTCAAAAGCTGTTGACAGCAAGGCTGACCACAGCTTTCAAACCGTCCGCCACCCCGGCTGCGATTCCCCGGTTTCCGACAAGCCGACAGGTTCTAGTACGATGGTGTATGGCCTATCATGTTTGAAAATAAAGAATTGTAACATAATGATGATTATAAGGGAGTGGCTAAAAGAGGGGATATGTGATACAATAATAAGCACAAATTACGTCTCGCTTATGATAAAAGCTGAGTATATTAGCGGACACGGGAGTATAGATTTATGGCGGGAACGAATGGAGTGGAAACTCAGACAAATATTAATTCCCATATTCAGATGCCGAAAAGTGCACTTAAACAATTTGAGGATAAACATCATAAATACTTCTATTATGATGTAGAGAAAAAGATTATAGGCAAAAATGGGCATGCGGGGTCAACTAATACGTCGTTAAATTATTATTCGAAGGAGATAGAACAATTCTTTAATTCAAATTTTGAAAAACCATACTCGATGATATTGAGAAGTTCAAAGCCGGTTCCGATGTGATTCTTGCCAACCGTTTCGACGAGGTTCTGAAGGACGTCGAGAAAAAGGTTTATACCAGAGATCTGTTTAGGAGGGACTGAATTCTAATGAATAAGGCACTTGTGATTCTGGCGGCTGGGATCGGCTCCCGCTATGGTGTTGGGATCAAGCAGCTGGAGTCCGTGGATGACCACGGGCATCTGATCATCGACTATAGCATCCACGATGCGATCGCCGCCGGCTTTGACCGGATTGTGTTTATCATCCGGCATGACATTGAAGATGACTTCCGGGAGAGAATCGGAGAACGGATCGAAACGGTCTGCGAGCTCCTCGGTGTTAAGGTTTCCTATGCCTTTCAGGAGAAGAACATGTTTGTCGAGTCGGTGCCGATCGGCCGGAGCAAGCCTTGGGGAACCGGACATGCCATTCTGTGTGCTGCAGATCAGATCATGTCACCCTTCGCAGTGATTAATGCGGATGATTACTACGGGAAGCACGGCTTTCTCAAGGCGGCGGAGTTTCTCTCTGACTCTCCGGAACAGTATGCGCTTATCGGCTATGTGATGAAGAACACCCTGTCCGAGCACGGCGGCGTGACCAGAGGGATCTGTTCGCTCAAAGGTGGAAAGCTCAGCGGCATCGCCGAGACGAAGAACATTGTGAAGGTCGGCTCCGGTGCGGAGGCGGACGGAAAGGTGCTGGATGTAGAGTCTTTGGTTTCCATGAACTTCTGGTGCTATCCGACCGCATTCCTGGATGTGCTGGATGCCGGATTCCCAGAGTTCATTGCGAACATGAAAGACCCGCTGAAGGACGAGTATCTCCTGCCTACCATTGCCGACGGCATGCTGAAGACCGGAACGGAGTTTTCGGTTCTTCCGACGGATGACAGTTGGTTTGGCGTTACCTACCAGGAGGACAAGCCTGTCGTTGTGGAGAACTTCCGGAAGCTGATCGCTGCCGGTGTTTACAAGGAAGATCTGTACAGCGACCTGTGATTAACCGTGATAACTTCCTTGCGAACCGTTTCGACGAAACTCTGAAGGGCGTAGAGGAAAAGGTTTATACAAGAGATCTTTTCTGGAGAGACTGATTGAAAGCTACAAAGCCGGGAATCCCCGGCTTTGTGAGTATAGAAGAAGTTAACATAATAAATATTATGGTTAATAAAAATGCAATTACAAAATATATGATAACTGTGCCAGGGGGACGGTTCTCTTGTCACACTCTCGGCCTGTCGATTTGTCGAAACCCGGCGCAACCTGCATCGTCCCGTTCAAAAGCTGTTGACAGCATGGCTGCCCACAGCTTTCAAACCGTCCGCCACCCCGGCTGCGTATCCCCGGTTTCCGCCAAGCCCGACAGGTTCTACTACTATGAGGATTATGATAGACTCCTATTCTACTAAAAGAGAATAATCTGTGATAAATGGAAAAGAAAGTACATTTTGATAAATCAGTTCCATGCTTATATAGAATTAAAAAGGTTCATCAACATATCAATTACTGATTTTAGATTTCCAAATATAATCTTTAGCTTTTCAGCGTCTAATGAACAAATATAATCGCAAAACTCCATTTTTTTGAACTCGGTTATAGTTTTGTCGTCCCCATAGTCACCTTCTTTGATTTTTGTTGTATAGAACGGTGTGGTATCTACAGAATCGATTACTAGTGCATTTTCAATCCCCCGTTTCATCCGTTTACTGTTTTCATACTTTGGTATTGATTCCTGCAATGGTGACGGAATCAAAAAGCAGGAAGTCAATGAAAATGGTGTTATCAAGAAATATCTCTATATGACGTTGGGAAAAAATGTATTCTATCATGTTTCACCTTCTCCGGAGAATGCCTTTGAAGAGACTGAACGTATATTTTCTGTATTGAGGCAGAGAGAATACTCATTTTTACTTCCTGATGAAGGATAAACGAAATACAAAAGGAATTTAAAAACTTCATGGAATGAAAGACCAGACTATCTGGAAAAGGAAAACAAAATGAGATCAAACAAACGTGCAGTATATGCATCAGCAATAATATCGGCTATCACCCTGACCATTTGCTTTGTATTCCGCTGCCAAAAGCCGTTCATATATGATATCTCACTTGCCTGTTTTGGCTCTGCAGTACTTGGTCTTGTGGTAGCCATCACGGCTTACTCGGCTGAGCGACGCGATGTAATGGAGCAGTTTTGGGACGAAGGAATTGAACTGACAAACGGAATTCGCAGGATAAAGCATATTGAATTTGATGAGCCAATAGAGCTGGTAAAGGATGCGATTAGAGAAAAAACGGGCGGTTTTCTTTCTGATAATAAGGATGGTCATGCCAAGGAAAAACTGAAGGAGTGGATTGAAGAAAATCAGTATCCAGATGATGGAAGACTTGATTATGAGGAAGTACTAGAAAAGCACTATCAAAGAAAAATCAAAGCATATCAGCAGTCAGTCATTGATTGCGCTCAATCCTATATTGATTTCTCTGTAAGCAATATCCGCAGCTTGAGTAATGCTTATGGCAGGATGGATTATTTATTTGCGAACAGCTCAACTCGCCGATCTGCATATAATAAGGTTTATCGAAGAATTTACGATTTTCACAAAAAATGCTGTGAAGAGGCCTATCATTTTACGAGTATGATTAGCGAAGAAGGCAATGTTGTTGTCTGTTTTGACAAGATATTAGAACTTGATGCTATTTTATATAAGCAAGAAGAAAACATGATCTTTGCCTCTTTTGCTGATGATTTGGACAAGGAATTGGAATTATTTAGGAGTAAAATATATGGTGTTGAACCAGAATGTTGTAAACCCACGCCTGTTAGTTGGAAACTAGATTTTGAGAAAACAAACCAGCAGATACCAAAGAAAAAAGAGGGAGATAGATTGGAGACCACTGCGTCAATACGACTATAACGGTATTGTGACAGGGTTACGCTTCTGTTGTAGCACCTTTATCCTGTCGATTTGTCGAAAACCGGTGTTGCCTGAATTATCCCATTCAAAAGCTGTTGACAGAATGAGATATATCTCATATAATACAATTGAAAAATGTTTATGGAGAGTAAACGATGTTTCAAATTGAATTCTATGAAACAGAAAGTGGAAAGCAGCCGGTAATAGATTTTCTGGACTCTCTGGATAATAAAATGGCAGCTAAAATGATTTCATTAATGGAAATTCTGGAAGAAAAAGGCCCTGAGCTTCGACTCCCATATTCCAGAGCGCTTGAGGATGGTATCTTTGAGCTTCGATGTAAGGTCGGGAGTAATATCTCAAGAGCTCTGTATTTCTTCTATATTGGCCAGACAATTGTTGTAACCAACGGTTTTGTAAAGAAGACTCAGAAGACTCCGCCTGGAGAGATCCGATTGGCAAAAGAAAGACGCGAAGACTGGCTTTCTCGGAATATGGGGAACAATACAAACAGGAAAGGCAGGAAATAAACATGACACTGAAGGAATACAAAAATAAGAGAATGCAGGATTCATCCTTTGCGACGGAATACGCGGATATTCAGCCTGAGATGAATGTGATTCGTGCTATGATTGATGCCAGAATCTCTCAGAATCTGACGCAGAAAGAACTCTCTGAAAGAACAGGGATTGCTCAGACTGAAATCAGCAAGCTTGAGAATGGTACGCGCAATCCAAGCGTCAGACTGCTGCAGCGTCTCGCAGAAGGCATGGACATGGAACTGAGTATTAGCTTTGTCCCGAAAAACACCACAACATCGCGAGTGTGATAGGGACGGTTCTCCCGTCACACTACTGGAAAGCGATTCAGCTTGTACGTGAGTTTAACGGGATCGTGGAGAAGATCCCTGACGGCTGTGCGGAACTGTTTCCCTTTGAACTGATCGACGAACTGAAAGAGGAATATCTTACAGAGGCTTAGGCGGAATAGTTGAAATAATGTAAATGATAGATATCGGTAATCATGGCGACGTTTATAAATGAAAGGGAAAGTGAATGTTCGATGTCGGAAACAGTGCTGTATGCAGCCAGAATGATGAATCTTCTTCCGTCTGAAGAGCAGGAGTTTGCTTGTGAGTTCATCAAGAGACTTCTGATTGCATGGGA
>CAZMXF010000003.1:0-41189 GCA_964570015.1 uncultured Oscillospiraceae bacterium
AAAAAGCATTACTGCAAGAGATTGGATTTTAAATTGTTTTATCAGTGATTAGTATAAGAAATACGATGTTCCTGTCACACTCCTTTGCGACACCAATCATGTGCTCTCGTCTGACTACAGTACAATCAGGGTGATCGGAGCGGGAGCAGATGCGGTGGATATTGCAATGATCAATCTCTGCAGCAGGGGAGACATCGTTGTTACCCAGGATTACGGTGTAGCCGCGCTGGCACTCGGTAAAGGAGCACACGCGATTCATCAGAGCGGGAAATGGTTCGCCGATGACAATATCGGCGGACTCCTTATGGACCGGCATCTGGGAAAGAAAGCAATGCGCAGCAGCAAACACCATCTGAAGGGACCGGCAAAGCGGACAAAAGAAGACGATCTGCACTTCGCCGAGAGCTTTGAGAAGCTGATCAGAACGGCTTCCGGCAAAGGCTGATTATTATATAGGAGAGAAGTATGATTACGGGAAAACAGATTTCGGAAGCGAGGAAGAGAAAAGGGCTGACACAGGCAGCCCTTGCCGATCTGATAGATGTCAGCCCGGAGGCGGTAAGCAAGTGGGAGAGAGACGCATATTCTCCTTCTCTGGAAAAGGAGAAACGGCTGTATCATGTACTTGGCATTCCGTTCCTGGAGGATGACGGGACACTCAGCAACGGACGTTTGTTCGATGAGGACCACATGTCGGCATTCTTAAAAGGGAAGATGAGCAATGGACCGTTTCCGGAAGCGCTGAAAGCACTGACCTACGCCAAGGAAAAACACGAAGGTCAGCTGAGAAAGCCGATCTCGCTGCAGATCCCGTACATCAACCATCCCCTTACGATGGCCTGCCATGCTTTGGCGATGGGACTTGAAGATGATGTGCTTCTAGCAGCGCTTCTCCTGCACGATGTATCGGAAGACTGCGGTGTCCCGGCGGAGTCACTCCCGTTTTCAAAAGAGGTCCAGGATATAGTGAAGCTGGTCACGAAGCCCAAACACGGCTTTTCAGAAAGTGCCTATTATGCCGCAATCGCGAAGAATCCAAAAGCCTGCATGGTGAAATGTATTGACCGCTGCAACAATGTCAGCGGCATGGCCATCGGATTTGCTGTGGAAAGGATGCAGGACTATATCGAAGAGACGGAAAAGTACTATCCGGCACTTCTGAAAGTCATTAAGGGAGTACCGGAGTATAACAACGCGGCATGGCTTTTGAGCTATCAGATCAGGAGTCTGCTCCTCACGGCAAAGAGAATACCCAGATAGTGTTTCACTTCATACAGACCGAAATCCGCAGAACAACTACTGGCTTTCAACCCGTCAGGATACCACGGAATAGCAAAAAACAACCTGTGAACTGACACACAGGTTGTTTTTTGCTGAGACCATCGGATCAATATTCGTAATCATCACCGCCTACAGGGCGGAGATCTTCAGACGTAAATCTGCGTTGCCTTACGTCATATTTTTTCTTTTCATTCTTTGAGTGATAGTGCGAGTAGTGATGATTTGAACTGACTTCATCAGTATCTCTGTACTCGTCATAGTCTCCGGTCGCCATATTTCTGTAAAATCCAGTCATGAGGCTTCTCCTTTATGCGCATTGCTATCCAACTGCAAATTCCCTTTTCAGCCTTTACACTATTACGCGCTGAAGATCATTTCACCGAAGTCCTGGGGCCTGTGGAAATCCGGTTTCTCTGACGTAACCGGATTCCAGCTGAGATAGTGCTTTGCTGCTGTCATGTCTCCGCATTTGTATATATTCGCTCTAAGGACACCGCTGAATTCATAATCCGGATAAAAGAGGCGAATGAAGTCCAATGGTATACGGTAAAAGACCTCCCAGCCGTCATCTGTTTTTCCGGCTCTGATATCAAACCGGTCGGTCATGTCATCCCTAAACTGGATAAACCGGTCTGACCTGTTATGGCCAAGCTCAATATACAGACATCCGTTCGGATTGATCTCAAAATTAAAGTAACGGTCTCCGCCATCCGGCATGAAGAAAAACTCAAGACAGCTGTCCTGATAGACCGGGGAGAGGGGAGCGGTATACTCAGCACGAATGTCCTTTTCTACCGCCCGCAGATGAACATACAGATTGCTGTCATCGTAGCAGAGCTGAGCGAAGGCTCGAACACCGCAGTCTGGTTCCCAGAGAATGTTATCTGCGGACAGTTCGGAAATCGCATTCCAGTCCGGTACCCCGGCTACTTTTACAATGGAATAGGTTCTTACTTCAGGCTTGGCCGTGTCATCCACAGCAGCCGCATGTTCGGACTTCATTGACACAAGACCAGCTGTTAAAGCCAAAAAACCTAATGCAACATGGAATAGTTTCATAGTGTTCTCCTCCAATCGATTCTCTTCTGCTCCGAATGTTCCTTCTAGATGTCTCGTTCTGTGAGGAATGACCTTAATTGATTTCCAGAATGTCCCCGACACACACTTCTTTTACGGGAACAGCGCTATGAATGGCTGCCCGGGCGTGGAAGCAGGTACAGTGACAGGGACAGAGCAGCCTTGGATGCTGGTTCTGCAGATAATCTACTGTTTTTGCCACCTGCGAATTCATCTCCAGAAGATGAAATCCCCCGATGATTCCCTCAATTCGGTCATCTCCGCAAACTTCTTTGGCGTATTCCGTGATGTTGCAGATTCCTGCATGGCTGCAGCCTGTGATAATGGTCAGCCCGTTTTCACCCCGATAAACCAATGCGGTATCATCCAGAATGTAGTCCGGTTCCCAGATCCGGTCCAAAAGCTTCTGCCCGATCGGCTCTTTACCCTCAAATTCATTCCGCCTTGGAATCTGGCCGAGGAACACAAGGTGCTCCGACAGTTCAACCGGTTCTGCTGATAACTCCAGTTGGAATCTTTTTCTTAACTCATCTTCCGGAAGAACGGACCCGATGGACATCCTGCCATAAGCTTTCGGGGCAAATGCGTCGGGATGGGCAAAGAGGGGAATGTCCTGGATATCTTCCGGAAGGAATTCCAGGCCGCCGGTGTGATCATTGTGCCCGTGGCTGATCACAATGGCATCCAGTTCCTGAAGATCAATATGGAGCGCCTCCGCATTGCGCAGGTAGACATCTGAATAACCTGTATCAAACAGAATATGCTTGCCGTCACATTCTATGTAGTAGCTGACTCCTGGTTCACCGAGATAATAGGCATCGATTCGGGTTGTATTGTCCGTAAGTACAGTCAGTTTCACACTGGACACCGCCTTTCCAACACGGAATAACGACATTTATTTTACCATATGTCTGGAAGATAGACAATCTTGGATATCTGAAAACAGCATCCCGAAAGAATCTCAGAATTCGTGAGAATGAATTGTGTGTTTTTTGTTTTTTCCTTTTCCCTGTGACGCTTCTGTGATAATCCCCGTGATATACTGCGCCCGTAAACAAAAACAGAGGCCGACAGACCTCAGTAATTAAAAGATACAAAAGGAGATAATAAAAATGACAGTTCAAACCAGCAAGAGCATTCTGAAAGTTTTCGGAATCATAGATATCGTTTTAGGTGTATTGGTCCTCCTCGGCAGCGTCCTTGCCCTTACCGGCGGCGGTCTTATGGCCTCCGGGGCAATTCCCATGGACCAGGTCGAAGCCGGAGTATCCGGTTACCTCGTGCTTGTAGCAGGTGGTGCGATGTTCGTCATGGGCTGCTTTTCCCTCGCGGAAGGAATTCTGTCCCGCCGTGCGGCTAAGGACCCGAGCAAAGCACAGCCCGCGTTTGTATTCGCCATCATCAGCTTGGTGCTCGCAGCGATCAATCTGACATGGGCGATCGTTGGCGGCGGTTCTCCTGTCTCTGCCATCGTGAGTGTGGCCATCAACGTCCTTCTGGTCATGGCTGCCAACACCGTGAGAAAAGAAGGCGCAGAAGAAGCCCTGGCGGCATAAGACCGCGCAAAATATTCCAATAATGTATAAGCACAGGCCCGCAGCGAGGAGCATGATCCCCACTGCGGGCCAATGCATATGTCAGATTCAGAAACGCCGAAGACCTGCACCTGTAAGCAGTCCCTCGGCGTTTCTGTCAGCCTTTATTTCGGCGTGGCCGTGTCAGAATTTTCAGCCTGTTCCCGGTAAAACTCCATGATTTTTTTTGATACACTATAGCTGATTTTTCTCTTTCCGGCTTCATAATACCCTATTGCATTACGGGTAAGGCCAATAGCAGCGCCTGTTTCTGATTGTTTGAGACCCAAAGTACAACGGAGTTCTGTAATCTCAGATGGGGTTACTACTCTGTCCGGGCAGAGCTCCAAAATCTTCCGTACAAGTCCTTGCGGTATGTTACGGCTGCCATGCTCGTAGAAATGGAGAATCGGTTTTGAGATTCCCAGCATTTTTGATAGATTGTTTTCACTTAATCCCCGGGAAAGTCGAAGCCTGCGGAGTTCAGCTGGTCCCACCTGATCGGCCTGGCGAAGCCATTGCTCACACTCCGCTCTTCTGCTCTCGTCAATTCTTCGCAGAAGTTCACGGGCGGTACTCTTTCCAGGTTGAAGAAGATATTCCTTTGGATCTGCCAATTCCTTTATGCATTCAGGCAGCCCAACGGGAATTGGGGTAAGCCCATGCTCATAGTTGGAGATGGAAGAATATGTTAGTCCGAATGCTTCCGCAACCTGCTTTTGCGTTAATCCACGTGATGTCCGTAGTAAGCGAAGTTCATCAGGAGAGGGTGGACAGGGATGAGAGGGTGGAACTGGTTTTGAAAGCAGCCGGTTGATCCGCTTTAGATGTTTCCAGGGGAAGGGGGTCTTACCGGATTCATAGGATTTGACTGTCTGCGGTCCTACATTTAGCACATCCCCCATCTCTTTTGGCGTCAGATTATATATGAGTCGTATTTCTCTCAGTTCGTCTGCGGTGGGAGGAGCTTCAAGTTGCTTCATTGTGGTCACCACCCAAGAAATAATGGTATATGAGTTTTTGGTGTTTATAAAGCCTATTATATACCATGAGTCAAGAAGAATGGCTCTGTTTCCTCAGTTGGGTGATCAGATACTTATGCTTGCTTCAGAACATCGAGGACCTGCACACGTAAGCAGATCCTCAGAGTTTCTTTCATCATTTACGAATGCCAACAGTTAATGAATGGCTTATTCATGAAAGGCTATATTCTCTTGAATCAGTTTTTGGCGTGTGATAAGATAATCCTTACCGAAAAGAAAAAGGAGAATTCATACATGAGAGCTAAAATATTGGCAGTATTTCTCATCGCCCAAGTGTTTTTGCTTTCAGGTTGTGTCTTCCAGCATGCCGGTCCTGATCCGGAAGTATCTCCGGCATCCAATTCGGCAGACTCTTCTCAGCCGCTAGGCCGACTGATCAAAGTGGAGTCTTCACAGCTTCTTGACCTCTGGGGAACCCACAGACATCAGGAATATGATTATGATGAGCAGGGGAGACTCCTGAGCATTTATGCCCCGGAAGACTATCTGGCCTGTGTGTCTGATATTCCGTATACCTGGCTGCTCTATGACCACGATGATGTCATCGAAGAACGCTATGAATATGATGATCAGAACAGGCTTGTACGGCTTACAGGTTATTTACCTATAGAGTTGACAGACCAACCTTTGAGCTACGAAATTGCGTTTGCTTATGATGAATCAGGACGTGTTGTGCAGGAGTCTTTGTCTGATTCGACTGGTCAGCATGAGATTTCTTTGGAGTATGACGGTGATCTTGTTCACCGGGTTATTGCCGCCGATGGGAGAGAAGCGGAATTATACTATGAGGAAGGTAAGCTCTGCAGAGTCGTTCTCCCCGATGGTGAGATCGCCTATACGCGTGAATTTGGCGAAGCCATGCAGTCTGTTGAGGGGGGAGTCAGATTTGTTGACGGCGTGATAGTGCATACTTCCTGTTCTGGGCCAAGGGCATATACGGAGAAAGCAGAGTATACCAAGGATGGTAAATTGCTCTACCGCGAGCGGGAATATGAGGACGATTCTCAGAATACCTATTATTGGAATTACTACTATTCCTGAATTACACTCTGCGCGATCTTAAGGATTTTTCAGCTTTCTGTCGATTGCCATTATCTATATCTTGTGGTACAATATCAAACTGTAAACAAATTGTGACGTCCTGCTTCAAGGGAGGCTTATGATATGCAGAAAACAGTTGTTCGGGTTCTGGCACTGCTGCTGGTAGTGCTGATGTGCCTGACTCTGCTGCCGATCCGGTCCTGGGCAGATGGAGAGTGCATGCATCCAGGACTGACAGATGGCGGCTGGGTTACGGCAGTGTCTCCCACTTGCACCTCTCCAGGGAAAAAGACACAGTACTGCGATGAATGTGGTATCACAGTTGAGCAGGCCATTCCGATTGATTCAACTGCACACAATTATGTTGATATCAGTGGGAAAAGCCCAACATGCGGTGCGGCTGGCTATTCTGCTTATCAAATCTGCACATTATGCAGCAATATTGAGGGAAAAACTGAAATCGCAGCTACCGGTGAGCACACCTGGGTAGATGATCCCGCTCTTGCGCATCCGGCATCTGAGGCCGATTGCATTAACCCGGCGACTTATTATAAGATCTGCTCTGTCTGTGGCGCGGTGTCCGAAACGGAAACCTTCGTTTCCGGTAATCCACTCGGCCATGATTGGCAGACTGTAGCCGCGGAATCGGCTAGATGTGATATTCCCGGCCATGAAGCTTATCAGGAATGCAGCCGCTGCCATGCCAAAAACCCAGAAACACCCGCTACGATTCCTGCCCTTGAACACCAGTGGGGTGATTGGGTGACTGTCAGCTCGCTCAGCTGTACAACGCCCAGGGTGGAGGAGCGCACCTGCACCCGCGAAGGATGCGGTCAGAAGGATCGGAGAGAGATTCCGGCACCCGGCCATAACTTCCTGAATAACGTATGTACCAATGCCGGTTGCGGCGCAACTCGTGCTTCCATCAGGGTTACTGTCAATGGTGAAGCCATCGCAAAGATGGGAGAAGCGACAGTCAGCACCGGAGAGGAGCTAATCGTCGAGCCGGGTACGATCAGTATTGATATCCTGCCGGTCACCGGCTATGAAGTCACTTCCGCTGCCGTGAATGGGATTGCAACGAGCTTCGCGGGCAACAGAATTTCGCTCCCGGTGGAAGCCGGTACTGCCTGCAGGAATGTTGTTGTGACGGTTTCTGCCATTAATGCAGCTCCGGCGCAGAAAACGCTGGGGGATCCACTGATCGTTGGTAGCACGAACGAGACAGCCAAAAATGCTGCCGTTGCGAGAAGAAATATCATTGCGCAACGAGATCATATTTCTGATCCGAGCTCGATCAAGTATGTCATTTATGATGTGATCCCGTGCTGGTCTGATGGGACGAGGCTGACTCCCGATGAGATCGCCGCCTTGACGACATCCATATCTTTCACACTCAGCGCTCCCGCAGGCACCGGTACTGGGTATACCTTTGAAATGTATCACCTGGAAGGCGGCTCATTTAACTGGGTCGCAGATTCCCGGTCTTTCTCGACAAAGAACTTTTCGGACTATGCATTGTTTGCGATCCCTTCCTCTGGTATCCTGATTGTTGATCCGGCTGCCAAAGCTCCTCGCACCGCCCCTGCGGTCTACGCGATGGACTTTTTGGATGATTCCGGCGGCGCTATCACCGGGACCACGACAGAAATGCTGTATCGCGAGAAGGGGAGCAGCACATACGCTGTATGCAAGGCCGGAAGTACACCGGTCCTGCATCCCGGAACGTATTACGTGTATTATCCGGAAACGACGGCATCGCAAGCCAGTGCTGAGACAGTAGTTGTCATCGGTTCTTACTACACTGTGACTGCCAAGCACCTTTATGGTAAGGGCACGTATTATACTGACAGACCTAAATTGAGCGGATATGAGAACGTGTTTGTAGTTCCGAGCGGTGAGACGATTTCCTTCACATTTACGCCTTCCAGCGGCTATTGGATCCATGAGATTAACAAGAATGGCAGATATGTAGGCTATGCAAATGTCAAGAGGAATTACACGACAAAGATCACGGATAAAACGGTCGTCTCCTTCGGCTTCTCTTCTTCCTCTTCCAGCCCGAAGACAGCGGATCCCAACGACGATATCATGAAATGGGGGATTGCCGAACTGGTTTCCCTGATCGGTATGACAACCATCACCTGGTATCTGTTCCGTAAAAAAGAATACTGATATCCCCTATAAGAAGGGGTATAAAACAGGGCGACGGTCTGTGCAGTGAACTGCCAGGCCGTCGCTTTCAATTCTGTTCTTGGTATCTCCTTCCTATAATACCCCGCTGTTTCCGCAATACGTGCATTCCCAGTGAGTGCCGCTGATGGTGACAGGGCTTCCGCAGTTCGGGCATTTCTGGATCACACGCTTCCCTTGGTGTGTCCGAGACTTTTCGTTCTTCAGCCCGAGGCACAGAATCAGACCGGCTATGATTAAAGGTGCGATAATAATCATCATTGTTATCTCCTTTGGGGGGCAGGGAAAGGCTTCATACAGCTTTTCAGATATTGCGCTGCTTCCAGCTTGCTGATACCGCACTCGCTGACCAAAGCATCATGAATCAGATTCAGATATGCATCATCCGGTATATTCTGCTCCAGCTGTTTGCCTGAAGTGAAGGTCATGACAGGCAGTCCGTCTTCAAAGCACAGACAGACCAACCGACCATACCAGTTCATGGAACAACCTTCCTGCAGCTGTACTTCTTTCAGCTGACCATAGGTGATTTTGTAAAGCCTCATGACAGTGGTACCCTGTCCTTCCGGGGAATAGAACGCGACACCTTTGCCGCCCCATGATCCACTGTGATTAGCGAAGTACATTCTGCCTTTCATCGTCTGGACTCTGCTCTCTGTCCACATCGTCTTATCTGAGCAGCCCCGATAGGATCTGTTATTCTGCTCACAGATTCCCCCTCTGATATAGCAGGTGAATCTGCTTTCGCTCAGATTTGAACCATAGGCTGCATACCAGATCAACGTATCATCCTGCATTTTCCAGCGCCCGCTGTATGGAGCATCTTCAGGGGTCCCGGCATATACATAGGTGTATACTTGAATAGGTTCGTTTCCCAGTTGTACACTGACTTCTCGGCGGTTGTAGAGAGAGCCTTCGCCCTCGTAGGCATCCAACTTATCCAGCATCTCTGAATTGACGTAAAAGACCTGTCCGAGTACAAAATGGCTCTGGGATTCTTTTATGCCTGGGAAGTGGCCGAGTTCATAAAGAGCGTGATCTCTGAGAATGGCTTCTCCGGCAAAGTAGGCATTATCAAGATAAGAAGCTGCACGTTCGCCTTTCATCAGCGTGCCATAGACAAAAACGGGAATATCCATTTTGACATATTCAGCCGGTATTCTTGTCAGATGGGGGCAGCGGCTGCTGTATCCGCAAGCGTAACTTGTATGGCTTTCTGAGATCTCAGTTTTGATCCGTTTTAGCATTTCTGTCATGAAGCTGTTGAAAACTGCTGAAAGCCTCTCACCTGATTCCAGATAATCTTTCAGCCCTGCCCGGCAGAACATGAGCATCGTATTCCGGAGCATTTCACCAGCTTCAAACCCATGCCCGACGATTCCATACTGAAAAGCTGCATCCATCAGTTTCTTCAAGCCTGGATCCATCCATGATGTTTCAGAAGCAGGCCTCGTGGTTTTAAGATAGAGGGAAAGCGCTACGACCGCATAGCTTGGCTTATAGACAATACCGACTCTTGCATCACGTGGCATTCGCTCTCCAGGGAGAAGATTCAGGAGATTGTCTTCATCCAGGCAGCTTAACGCGGCCTTCATATAGGCCATGAGCGTAGGAGTGTCACTGGCTAGGTAGTCACTGTTCAGTACTCCGAAGTAAATCTGGTCTCCTTCTCTCCAGGCCTCTCTGCCTTCATGATTATGGTAAATTACGATTTCCTGATCAAAACGGTATTCATTCTTTGCTGTAGTTTTCATTTTTTAATTCTCCTTTTTCTGTTCTTTGTTATTATTGACTTGGTTTCTGCTTTTCTCTTGGATGCTGCAATCATAACAGAATAAAGGAGCTTGACCCTGGCAATCTGTTTTCCACCCTGCGTTATTGCCGTTTGTTTGATCGTTCTATAAAACCATATACTTCATTGGTGTAAAATGCTACAGGGGTTTCCTGATTCGAGTTTTCTGAGACGGGAACTGCCAGCCAGGTGTCAGAGTCTGTCTTTTTTATGATGTAGTTACTGTAGTATTCACGAATGCCATTTTGCTTCAATGTGAAATTATGAGGCTCTCCGGATTTGAATGCCAATTCGAGCTCTTCTTTTCTGGAGAGGTTTTCCATCTCTTCTTCTGTTTTGAAAACAGGGAGAGTTTCTCCTTCAAAGATGTAACTCAATTCATTTGCAAAATCGTTAAAACCAGTATACAGTTCAGAGCCTTTTTCCTTTATGCATTGTTTCCCGCATTCGGAAAGCTGGCTCCAGATATCTAACGCGATACCTAAGCATACCTCCCTTTGCTCGGCTACATTCATAACTTGCAGTGCATGAAGCAGATTGCATACCTGATAGGTGTTCAGCTGCATAATCAGGGGATGTAGACGTTCCGGCATGCTATATTTCTTTTCCCCGTGTTTATCTTTAGTTACCTTGATCGTAGCTCTGATCTCCTGACCGCCGATACGAATCGGGTTCTGTTTCCTTATTCCCTCACCAAGTTCAGGACACAGTGCTCGGAGATTATATCGGACTGTTCGTTCATCTACGCTGAGCTTTTTCTGCAAATCCTTTTTGGTGACGCCGCTTTCATCGTGAAGTTCCTTGATGAGTGAGATTCCGGTGTCTTCTGCGACGGGTTGCGGTACATATGTGTCAAATTTGTATTCAGGAGTATAGCCTGCCTGTTCGGCTATCCGTCCTGCCAAGTTGCGGCATGTTTCCCAGAGCTTCTGTCTGAAAGAGGGGGGAGCCTGGTATCCTTTCAGGTAATTATTCATGCCTTCAGATATAGTAGAATACAGGTCTTCCGATGACAGTTTGGGCTTATCTGGCCATTCTTTAATGATGTAGTCATAAATCGTTTTTCCACGCACAGGCTGCAACAGAAGTTTCTCTGCCTTCGGATCCTGTCTAGCTGTAGCCTCTAACAGATCCCTTAAATCGTCTTTGGTGTATATATTGTCCATCTTTTGACTCCTAATCAATGTTACTATTCCTGGCAGACTTCCGTCTTCAAGGTAATGTTTTCTACTGTGATGATTGTATCATATCTGCTGTATAGCGACAAGCTATGGACTGTTGTAATATAAGGCGGCTCATTTTGCCCGGCCT
This sequence comes from uncultured Oscillospiraceae bacterium, assembly GCA_964570015.1. Taxonomy (GTDB): domain Bacteria; phylum Bacillota; class Clostridia; order Oscillospirales; family Oscillospiraceae; genus Limivicinus. The sequence goes on from CAZMXF010000003.1 coordinate 11,313, forward strand.
GTTATTTAATAAATCCTGTATACCTCTCCGGGCTTGCGCCGCCCGTTTTCGTCCAGCTTTCCGCTGACCCCATTGATAATACCGGGCTGACCAGCATACTCGACCGTAAAGTGGTTTGTCGCTGCCAGCATTTCCTCTTTTGTCTCGTATATACCGAGAACTTCTATCGTGTTTCCGATACACCGCTGCACTGCAAATCTAGTCATTTCCATGACCTCCATTATAAGAATATTCTCATAAAGAGGCAAAGAAAAACGCCCATCGTCACGATGAGCGGTACCAACTCATCGTTCAGCCTTTACCACCTTACCGTTCCGGCAGGTTGGTGTGCGGTCATAGGGGCTGTCCCTGTTCGCACTCTTTATGAGTTGTGTGTATTATATCAGGATTATGCCTGATGATCAAGAATAAAAACAGATTAAGGTTACTATGCTTCACAACAGAAAGTTAGGAACAAAGCAAATGACTATTTCTGCAGGCTCCGGTATTCTTCCCGAGCGACATCAATAAATGTTCTTACCATGGCAGAGTTATCATTGTTTCTGCAGATGATACCAAACTCAAGCTGTGCAGGAAGATCAAACGGGCGGAGGATAATCTCATCAGATTTAGGGCAGACAAAATCCGGCATGATAGCCAGACCCAGACCGCCTATGATCATTGGGATGGAATAGAGGGATGATCCGCTGTAATAATACTTTATCTTCTCAGCATTTTTACGGATCTCTATCTGAACGGCATCCATGGATGGCGGACAGTGTTCATGATCCAGCAGAATCAGAGTCTCTCCCTGCAGATCATGAAATGTGATTCTTTCTTTACTTACCAGCCTGTGATCCGCACGCATGACGCAGCACAGGGTCCCTCTATACAGAGTGTAATAGTTGAGAGAAGCTTCCTTGTAAGACAGATGTCCTTTGAGACTGCTTGGAACAAAGGCAACATCCAGATGATCACCGGATGAGACCCTTCGATAATCGCCTGCAGTGATTTCCGTGTTGTTGATGCAGACATGAGGCATTTTGGCATGGTATTTTGCGTAGATCTTACTTAAGCCGTCTATCCGGATACTGCTCACGCAGCCGACATTCAGAGTTTCTTCTCCTGGGTTGTTCAGGATGCTGTGTTTTGAAAGGTCAATTCTCTCCAGAATATCTTTGGCCTCGGAGTAAAACAGATTTCCGGCCGATGTCAGAGCAACATGATGCCTGCTTCTGACAAACAGCTGAACTCCGAGGTCATTTTCCAAAGAAATGATATGACGTGACACGGCAGGCTGTGAAATAAAGAGGTTGGAGGCAGCTTTAGCGTAGTTCAATTCCTGAGCTACTTCAACAAAACAGCGTAATTGAATGATAGTCATAAGAACCTCCGTGATAACAAAAAAGCATTAATAATAACATATTTATATTACCACAGAAGTCTCTGCTATGCTATAGTAATTTCATCAGCAAGATACTATCAAAATAGCTAGGAAAGGATCATAAAAATGAAAGAGCTGAATCGTAGAGACTTTATCAGAGGCGCTCTCGGACTTGGCGCGGTGAGCGCACTTACCGCAGTGACAGGCATTTCTGCTTTTGCGGAAGACGGCAAGAATGGGGCAATATATACTCCAGGTACTTATACTGCAAGTGCACGGGGCCGTGAGGGTGATGTGATCGTGACCGTTACCTTTGACGAAACCCATATTCTTGATGTTACTGTTGATGCGAGTGCTGAAACACCGGCTATCGGCGGCGTGGCTGCAGATACACTGGCCGAACAGGTTAAAAAGGCCCAGAGCAGTGCGATTGACGGTGTATCCGGTGCAACGGATACAAGTGTAGCAGTTAAGAATGCTGTTGCGGACTGCATCTATCAGGCAAGCGGCGGAGCGATCGAAGAAGGCGGTGCCGTCGCTGTCAAGGATGCTCCGGCTGTGGATGCGGAAAACAATCTGGACTGGCTTGGAACCGCTCCCGAAATTGCTGAAGCGGAGATTGTGGAAACACTGGATACAGAGGTCCTTGTTGTTGGGGCAGGCAATTCCGGACTCATGACTGCTGCCAGAGCTGCTTCTGCAGGTGCCAAGGTAATCGTGATTGAAAAGGCCATCAGCAGCATGAACGAGAGACATTGGATTGGAGCGGTCGGAACAAAGGAGCAGGAAGCGGCAGGAACAGTAATTGACAAGAACAAACTCGTGGCTGAACTCTGCAAATATGCAAGCCATCGCTGTGACGAGCGGCTCATCCGTCTTTGGGTAAACAACAGCGGAGAGGCCATTGACTGGTACGCGGAGCAGGTGAAAAAGTATAATCCGGATGTTTATTTGTTCCATGAATACGATCTGGGCGAGGGTGATCACGATACCTACTACTGCCCGGCAACCATGCATAATTTCCAGGATGATATTCCTGAACATGATTACAGCGAGGCAACATCGGCATATGGCTTTGCAAGCCTTACCAATGTGGTCAATGACAACGGCGGCTCAATCATGTACCAGACGAAGCTTATCAAACTTGAGCAGAATCAAACCGGACGTGTAACCGGAATCATCGCTCAGACTGAAAACGGTGATTATATCCGCATTAATGCTTCCAAGGGTGTTGCACTCTGCTGTGGTGGCTATGCATACAACAAAGAGATGCTCGCAACTCTGAATCCTGATGCGTATAACAGCACTGTCGAAGCGGATGCCAGCGCAAACAATACAGGCGACGGTATCATTGCTGCAATGCGGATCGGGGCAGATAAGGATCCGGATCCTACGGCTATGCTGTTCGATCGCGGCACGATAGCTCCGGATCAGCTTCCTGATGGCAATTGGGCTAAGAGCGGATACTTCCATCTGGGCAGTCAGCCCTGGCTGAAAGTCAATCTGAACGGTGAACGCTTCTGCAATGAAAGCGTGCCTTATGACTTCATTCTTCATGCCGCATATATGGAGCCGCATCATCTTTACAACACCATCTATGACAGCACTTGGATGGATCAGATTGCCCAGTTCAAGCAGATCGGCTGCGCCCGTATCATTCCGAGCCCGACCGGAGGGAAACTCCATATCTTCAGTCCGGAAGCTGAAATGGGTCTTTTAATGGGTATGCAGCAGGCGGGATTTGTACAGCAGGCAGATACAATTGAGGAGTTGGCAGAAAAGCTGAATATTCCTGTTGACACCTTTGTCGCGACGGTAAACAGATATAATGAGCTCTGTGAGAAGGGTGAAGATGAGGACTTCGGAAAGGAAGCTTACCGCATGCTGCCGATTAAGCAGGCTCCATTCTACGGCTGCCGCCAGGGGGCCAGCCTGCTTTGCACGCTTGACGGTCTCCGTATTAATACTAAGATGCAGGTTCTTGACAAGAACGGTGACGTAATCGATGGCCTGTATGCAGCTGGCGACTGCAGCGGTGGATTCTTTGCGCACAACTATCCCGAATACATTGTCGGGGTGGCAGTAGGCAGGACGCTAACTGAAGGTTACCTGCTTGGAGCAGAGCTGGCAGAGTAAAAGAAACACTAATTAGAGAGAAGACCAGGGGATCATATCAGAGTCCTCTGGTCTTCTCTCTACAATGATTTTCTTTTTACTAATCCGTGTCTTTACAAGCATAAGAAAAACGCCAGCTCAAATCTTTGCAAGATATATCAACTGTTGTAAAGTTTGCTTCTGAAAACCGCTGCCCCACACCAGTAAGCAGTTCCTCGGTGTTCCTTGTAGCCTATTTGAGAGCGAGTGAAAAACAAACATAGTTTCTTCTCTTGCACCCGTCCCTGTTCTGTGATAAGATCCCCGAGAATTCATTTCCGGAGGACAGTCAGTTGGAACAACAAATCATCGATGTGCTCAATCAGTACATCGCAGAAAACAGCGGATTATCGCTGAACGAACAGACCCTGGTGCAGATCCATGAAAATGCGAACGACTATTATAGTTTCGTGAATGATCAGCATTACCTGATGAAAACAGAGATTACAGAGGATAGAGCCTGTGTGGTGCAGTTCATGACCGAGCAGGGAAATGTAATGACGACATACACCTTCTTCAAGGCAGTCATGTCGGAAGAATCGAAAGAGTGAAACCCTCTTTTTCCGGAAAGGGCTGTAAAACATGGCGACGGCCTGTGCAGTGTGTATGCTGCACAGGCCGCCGCTTTCAATTCTTGTACTTGGTGTCTGCCTTTTAAAATACCCCGCTGTTTCCGCAATACGTGCATATCCAGTAAGTGCCTCTGATGGTGACAGGACTTCCACAGTTCGGGCATTTCTGGTTTGCATGCTTTCCCACGTGTGTCCGGGAGTTGCCCTTCTTCAGCCTGAGGTACAGGATCAGACCGGTTATGAGCAAAGGCGCGATTATGACCATCATTGTGTTCTTCTCCTTCTGGTGGTAGGGAATGGCTTCATGCAGCTTTTCAGATATTGCGCTGCTTCCTGCTTGCTGATACCGCACTCGCTGACAAGAGCATCATGAATCAGATTCAGATATGCATCATCCGGTATATTCTGCACCAGATGTTTGTTCGATGTGAAGGTCATGACAGGCAGTCCATCTACAAAGTCCAGACAGACCAACCGGCCATACCAGTTCATAGAACAACCTTCCTGCAGTTGTACTTCTTTCAACTGACCATAGGTGATCTTGTGAAGCCTCATTAATGCGAATTAAGAACCTGAAATGAAGTCGTGATAAAAGCCTTCTCCAAAGTAGTGAGCGTTTCTGAATATGCAATACCAACTTTGATCTGTATTCCGTCATCAAGAGGTATTGAAACAATGTTTTGATGTGTGGGCCGCGTATAGCCCGGCATGATTGCGATCTTCTTCTTTGAAGATAACACTTGCAATGCCGCATTATAGGATTCGTGCCCGAGTTCAAATCTGCAGTCAATATTCATGCCTTTCAGCTCAGCAATTGCGAGCCGCATATGATCAGGACAGAATTTTTCAGAAGGTGTCAGGACCGTGAAGCCTGAGAGATCTTTATAAGAAAGAGATTCTCTCGAAGCGAGGGAAGATCCGGCGTTCACGATGCAGTAGTGGCGATCATAGTATAAAGGGTAGAAATTGATTTGCGGTTCCTTTTCAACCAGATTATACGGAGTTAAGACCATACGGAGTATTCCGTGTTCCAGGGAATTGGTAACCTGATATGGAACGAGTCTGGTGGTCTGAATATCATGCTGCTCATAACACTCCTGAAAGCTTTCCATGATTTCCGGCAGCAGATGGATATTCATTTGTCCCACATAACCGATACTGAGTGTCTCATGAGTAGCGCTACATCTCATTGACTTCAGTATCGCCTCATGATAGGTGTCGAGAATGCTGTGAGCAGCTTCCTGCACGATTTCTCCGGCTTTCGTGAGCTCAACATTATGTTTATCTCTGAGAAATAGAGCAAAGCCTAATTCATTTTCGAGTTTTTTTATTTGCTGTGTTACAGAGGGCTGTGAAATGAACAGCTTCTGAGCTGCCTTCCCAAAGCTCTTTTCATCTACGACAGCAAGGAAGATCTCAAGTGCCCTGAATGTCACAGCTGTGAACCTCCTCATGTTTTTCACCCATTAAAATTTATATAACCAAATGCCTATTACAGAATATCATATTCATATAACCGTTTCAATTGAGTTTTGTTATAATAATAGTATCAATACTTGAACAAACTTGAACAAGATCCAGACCGCTCAATTCTGGGGCATCCGCAAGCACATCCGTGTTTCCGCCATGAAGAATTTGATGAAGCTCGGACTGGCAGAACGGCGCTTGCGAAGTTATCTACTCCCGTAAGGGATATTGGCACTTCGCGTATCACGCAGGGGGACAAATGGCAATACCCAACAAAAGACTGGCACAGGCCAGATACTACAGCATCCTTGACCGGTACGAGTCTCTGCACTTATGCGGTTGAACCGCCGTGTACCGAATGGTACACACTGTGGTGTGAGAGGACGGGGATCACAGAGCCCATCCTACTCAATTTTCTGCGGCTATCTTTTCTGGATCATTTCCGGCATGCGTTTCATCAGCATCTTCGCCACGGTTCCTGTAACGAAACCGGTGCCTAATCCAACAAGCATCAAAACCCCCATGTAATAGGCCAGCCTGCCTGTTTCAAGAACAATCATGGCGAGCCCTACCTGACCGACATTGTGTAGGACAGCTCCCACCATTGCGATGGTGACGGAAGAGAAACCCTTCGTTTTGTACATAACGGACATTCCGATCATGCTGAGCAATCCGCCTGCAAACGAATACATCATAGCACTTACACCGGAAAACAAGAGCCCGGACAAAACAACTTTGACCACCATCAGGACAAATGCGACAGGAATGCCAAGCCAGTAGATTGCAAGGATAAGGACGCTGTTGCTCAACCCAAGTTTTATCCCCGGAACGCCGGTTGGTACAAGATTCTCAACATAGCCGATGACCAGCATCACTGCAGCCAGCATCGCAGAGATTGTGATTATTCTGGTTTTCCTGTTTGGCATGGATATTAATCTCCCTGAGAAATAGGGCCTGTCGTTTCAGGATGCTCTTTCATATACTGCTCAATCTCTGCAGTCTTTGCGTCCTGTTCTGCATAAAGACTCAAAAGCCTGGCTTTCGCCTCATCCGGACTAAGCATTTCGAGAGAAAGATTGTGAGGCAGGCAATACACAAAATTCAAAAGCAGTCTTGTACTGCGATTTTCCAGTGTCACTTCTCCTTCTTCCACACAGTTCTGGTTATCACAGTTCGAAGACTTCATATAAAAAGAATTCTTACCAATGTGTATCACATTCTCACTTCCGTCTTTCTGGGTTATTCTGAATTCATTATCTTCATTCAGCGGAATCGGGGAATAGGTATTATTTGCAGTTGTGACGACCAGATAGGATTCAGCAGGGTTCTGTGCGAAATATTCATTTGTCATGTCGACAATCTGCTCAGAGTATCGAGAAGTATCTGACGGTGTACCTTGGCTCTGTTCGGCTGGCGCCGACGCGGAAGCGTCGGAAGGTAATAATTCAGCGGACTGTGAAGAAATCAGATTGACCGCAATCAGAATTGCAGCTATGAGTACAATTCCGAGAATAACGAACAGATCCCGTTTCTTCATGATCTGTAACCTCCGTAAAAATCTTCAAATGAGAGATTCTATCTGTTTTTTTCTTATTAATAATGAACGTAATTGCAAATTTTACAAGCGTATGGTATTATTCTAATATAAGTTTGTCTGGAAGACAAGCGAAAAATAAAACAGGAGGTATGATCCAATGAGAAAGGCACTTGCAATTCTGCTGGTCCTGCTGTTGATTTTTCCTGCCTCGACGGCTTTCGCCCAGGGGGAAACCTTCACAGCAGAAGCGAACGGCTTTGGCGGACCTGTCACCGTTACTCTGACGGTCGAAGACGGTGTTATCACGGACGCTGAGGTCACTGGAGACAAAGAGACTCCGAATGTAGGAGCCCGGGCAATTGAATTACTGCCCGGGGAACTGGTACGGGTCGGAACACCTGATATTGATGGCGTAACTGGTGCAACGATTTCATCCGGCGCGGTGATTCAGGCTGCCAAAGCTGCTTATGCGCAGGCTACAGGTGCTGAACTCTCCGCAGATGTGAAGATGGTTCCCGGTACGTATGAAGAGACGGTCTGGGGATATTCTCAGGCGTATCCGCTTCCCGTCAAAGTTACGGTAAGTGAGAATGCGATTGAAGCGATTGATGTACCTCAGGGATTTGAGGAATTGGATCAGCACGGAGAAACACTGGTCATTTTCCAGACAGTTATCGATCGTCTCATTCCGAGAATTCTTGAGAATCAGTCCTTCGCTGTGGACGCAGTCACAGGAGCAACTGTGTCGTCCAATGCGGTGAAGCTTGCTGTCAAACAGGCCCTGACAGAAGCCCTTGCTGCGGGTGGAGCTGACCCCGACGCTATCTCAGCCTTTGATGTGATCCCCGTAAAGGCTGAAGAAGGCGAGGTTGAGGAAATCACTGTTGATGTCGTTGGCGTCGGTCTTGGTAACTCCGGCATCATGGCTGCGGCGCACTTCGTTGAGACCCTCAGGGAGCGCGGATATGATCAGCCCATTAACTATCTGGGAATCGAAAAAGCGGCCAAAATCGGAGGCCAGTCCAACATGGCCCATGAACTCTTCGCCGTGAACCCCGAAGGTATGAAGAATGAATTCAACGACGGAAACGATTATCTGGATGCGGAGCGTCTGCGTGCGCGCTGGAAGAGTGACACGACCAATGAACAGGGCGTTCAGAAGGCGAAGGAAGATCTGGTCGATCTGTATATTGACCGCACAGGCGAGGTTATCGACTGGCTGCACTTCGAACATGGGTACGAATTTGAAGCTCCAAAAGTCGGAGATATCGCACAAGCAGCTCAGGAAGAAAAGTTTGTAGGAACTTTCAACCTGATCAAATTCGACTATTCATACGAGCTAAGGCGTGATGCTGTTCTCAAATGGGCTCAGACCTTAATGGACCAGGTCTGCGCAGAGGGCGGCTCCTATATGCTTGAAACAGAAGGCTACGAACTGCTCTATGATGAGGCGACCGGCAGTGTAACAGGTGTGAAAGCACGTAATCTTGTGACAGGAAAAGAGTATATCATTCACGCAAAAGCTGTGATCATGTCTACCGGCGGTTTTGGTGGAGGAAAACTTACAAACACCCTTTACAGCAATGAGTACTATCCTCTTCAGGGTGACTATTTCCAGTTCGGTATGAAGCAAAACGATGGAAAGATGATCAAGTCTGCACTTGATATCGGGGCCGGAGGATGGAACCTTGGCATGCCGGGTATTCTCAACGGCCTGTGCGCTCTGGGACAGGAAATCCATGACTTCCCAGTGGTTCAGGATCCCTCAGGTGCTATAAATAACCGTACAGGACGTGTCGCAACAAAGTCCATCAACGATATTCCCGAGGGCTTCATTTCTTATAATAACGTCATGTATTTCAACGATGACGGAAACCGATTCTATGACGAATACAAAATCGGTAACAGTGTAGGCAATGAGCCCAACCAGTATTACTATGGCGGGAGCCACTTCTATGTCCTTATCGATGATGAACAGGTGCAGGAAGTTCAGGATGTCGGTTTCCCGAAAGGGACTCGTTGGCGCCCCTATACTTCACAGGGCGGCGTAGAAACTGAAGTTCCGATGCCTCAGACTTATGAAGTCATGCAAAAAGCAATCGATATGGGTCTTGTCTTCAAGGGCAACACAATCGAAGAACTGGCAGAGCAGGTGGGTTGCGACCCGGCAGCACTGCGCGCGTCCTTTGATCGGTATAATGAACTATGCGATCTGGGTGAGGATCAAGATTTCGGTAAGGATCCGTCCAGACTCAGAAAGTACGCAGATAATGGCCCTTACTATGCAGTGGAAGCATTCCCGTATACATACGGCAGCTGCGGCGGTCTGGATGTGGATACATCCATGCGCGTTTTGAAGAGCGACCATGAAACGGTCATCGGCGGACTGTATGCCAGCGGCGGCGATTCCCTTGGCGTGTTGATGTCGGACGAGCGCAATTACCTCGGCTTCGGAGGCGTTGCCAATAGCTGGGCTTATTCCAGCGGATACTTCACCGGAGAGAGTGTTGGTAATTTCATTGCTGACTCGATGGGACTGTAAGGCAGGACACAGTTACATAACAAAAGAGTTTATACAAATGGCATAACGGGCATTCTGACATACCGTGGTGAAAGGATTATCGAAGATTTAATCACGATTGTCTGTGAGGAGAACGCTACGGATATGAACGAACCGACGGCCTGAAAAGGTAAAAATCTATACAGCCCGGCTGGTACCTGTATCAATGTAGATGGGGCTACCTGCCGGGCTCTTTTTCTGCCTGTCCACTACCGGCAGGCTGCTTACAGCATGAATGGTACTGTGTCAATACAGCTGCAAGGGAATGATTTCATGACGAAAGAACTGCGACAGACTTTGCGGTCTGCCGCCGGTTCGCTGAAATACAGGGTATGTGTTGAAGTGACGATCCAGCAGATGCAGGTCCTCAGAACGGGAGACGTAGCAGGAAGGAGAGCATTCAAGATACATTGTACTTCTCCTATGAGGTTATTTGGAAGAACAGATCATCGACTTGCTCAATCAGTACGTCGCTCAGAACAGCGGTTTTCATGTAAATGAAAAAGCCTTGGAACAGATCCATACAAATGCAAAGTCTTATGATCGGCTCGTTAATGATCAGCATTACCTGAAGAATACTGAGCTCCCCGATGACAACACCTGCATGGCCCAGTTTATGACAAAGCAGGGGAATGTAATAACGGCATACACCTTCTTCAGGGCGGTCATCTCGGAAGAAGCGAAAAAGTGAAACCCTCTTTCTTCGGAAAGGGCTATAAAAACAGGGCGACGGTCTGAGCAGTGCGTTTGCTGCGGGGCCGTTGCTCTGTTTATCATGGCTTGCAATTGCATTCAAGCAGTTGATTTGATATAATATGAGCGTTAGTTTAGCTGAATTGGAGTTCATACATGGATACAATGGCTTCGTGAAAAAATGGTCGGAAGACTGAGGTTAGAATCGATATATAACTGGCAATGATATGCTGATGACAACGAAACTATTTTTTATTTCTTGTGTATGTGGTTGAATATTGTGGTAGGATATTATCAGTTGCGGAACCGAAAGGTTGTGATTTGATGAGTATGTTGTACATCTAAGAAGGATACAATGATCTGGAGGATGGGAAGATGAACAACATTGAAATCCTGGAAGAAACCTTACGAATCCTTGATGCCGGACACTATAAAGTAAATGGAAAAGAAGTGAAGCTCCGGCTTTCAAAGGAACGAATGGAGACTTCCCATGTGCTGCTGCCTGCTGATGTACAGGATATCTGCAGCAGAGAACTGACCCGGGCGGCTATCCCGGGCCAGTGCAAAATTGGTTGTGTAAAGCAGGATTCCTATGTGGCTGCAATCGAGATAATGAGAGACCGACAGAATGCAGAGGAGCAGTCCAAGCCGGTTCTGGTGTTGAACTTTGCGAATCCGGTTAATATCGGAGGCGGTGTATATAAAGGGGCAAAAACACAGGAAGAGGATCTCTGCAGAAGAAGCTCTCTGCTGCGGTCCCTCGAGACACAGCATTCACTTAGATATTACAATTACAACAGGAAGCTTCATACACATATGGGCTCTGATGCCATGATCTTCTCACCGGAGGTGGAAATCTTTCGAGATGAGCATGGCGGACTCATGGATGATACGGTTATTGTGGCGGTACTAACATGTGCTGCACCAATGATTTCTTGTGGATTGGAAGGCATAAGTGAGAGCGAATACCGGGGGATGTTTTATAACCGGATTGTCAGTGTCCTGAAGTGCGCGGCCTATTTCTTTTACGAAGACCTCGTTCTGGGAGCTTGGGGCTGTGGAGCGTTTGGAAATGATGCAGCTGACGTGTCGGATATGTTCCGCAATGCGTTAATGGAACAGAAACAGAATGGGCTCCAAACAAAAGATCTGTTCCGAAGGATAGTTTTTGCTATTCGATCAAGAGGGGAAGAATCATACAATTACAAAGAATTCAACCGCAATTTTAACTCGAATCAATAAAGGCTGAGTTTTGACAGTCACCGTAATCACTTTTGCGGAAGATCGTTCTTGGAGTTTATAGAACTTGTGAGACCGCACAGTGTTTGTCGATTCTGTACAACAATACGGATATGTTATCTGAATATGTTTTTCAAAGTATTCAGCGGCATAGGGTTCATGCAATAGGAGCTGTACACTTTCCTGAAGTTATTTTTGCATTATGGTCTGAAATGCATTCTTCCGGTTTATCAGATACAGTGCAATACCCAGCCCCTTGATTTCTTCGGCTGTTGCAAAACGGTACCGGAACGGTGATCTGGCACATATTTACTGGCTTTTTTGTTCATGTCCTATATATGTGTTGATGTTTGGATGACGTTATATAACCGTTCGGATAATTTTATCACATATTTCTGGCTTCATGCACACCGTTGCTGTTTGGGGTGTCAAGACCTTACAACTCACACTTTATGCTTCTTGCCAAAAGCCCCGTAAATTGGGACTTCTTTCGACTTCCTGATTTCAGATGTACTCAGAAAAACGGCTTCTCCTGACCGCTGCAACGTGCAGTAATCCGGTCCGGAGAAGCCGTTTTTGCCCCCGGGGGGAAGAAAAAGTATTTCGTGCAGGGAGGGGGGTAAACCGGGATCAGGAAAGAGAGTTGAACGGTGGGACAGCGCGATGATATGAGGAAATCCGATTAATCATCTTCAAGTACCATTGTCACGAAACTTGCCATGAATTTCAGTATATCGCTTTCAGTGCAGATCGGATTCGCTTCTATAAAATCAGCCGTTTCTGCGATAATATCATCATAATCTGCCATCATCATTATGGTATTCACGAATTCCTCGTCATCTTTCACCTGAAACAAAAGATCTGCCAGCCGGTCTTTATCGGGATTAAGGTCATCATTAGTTTTAATCTTGTCCATCATATGGGCTTCTTTCTGTTGTGGAAACTTCCTGTCTTTTTCATCATTTTTGAACTGAACGATAATACAATCAAGAATCGAAAGCCGCTTTCACAGACTGATAATCCCAGTAATACTTACCGTTTTCACACTTAACCATTTTTGCATGAGTCCCTTTGTACCTCACTGCGGCTGGACATTTAGAGCGATTGACACTGGTATCATTATAGAGGACAATGATTTTGATGCCAGCTTCAACTGCTTTGTCACACTCGTATTTTATATAGCTTCTCGTATCAACAGTATAACCTCTTGCACAGGCACCCGTCCAAGGATTATAACTTCTACAATACTGACACCCGCCTTTGGTAATGCTATCTGTGTGGTCACCAACGATTAAAACAAAAGTCTTTGAACCATCCATTCGATACTTCAACGAAGATTTTATTGAGCAGTAAAGGCTGTCATCACTTGACGTTTGAAGATCATGAGCATCTGTGAATGACAGACTCCAATAATTGCTGTCGTTCCATTTATGCAGTTGGTCCACAGCATCCTTATCGTGATCAAAATCTGCCGCAATATATGTTCTCGTTCTATAAAGTGCCATTTTAAAACTCCTCTCTTATCTCATTCATGTCTATATGATTGATTCCATCTTGTGTAAGTACTATCGTTATCCCTTGATCAGGTTGAAACTTACTACTTCGGAGTGTGCATAGCATACATTTCAAAAGGTCAGTATAATTTTTTTCTGGCAGACCGTTGATAGTCGTAACACCTCCGCCTATCAGGGGAAGGGAAATTGGTTTTGCAGCATATACCCGCCTCATCTCAGCCCACATTCGTATCAGTAACTGTTCATACTCGCCAATACCGATATAGGCTGTCTCGTTTTCATCAAAATGCGAAAATGCCAATAAAAGGAAATCATGGTATGGAATCAATCTCCCAAGAGGAAAAACAAGCTTTCCATCTTTTATATATGGAGTGAGATTTGACGAATCTGATGCTGCAGCGGCAATCCTTGATTTTAATTCTTCAATGTCACCCACATAAGTATCAATCAATTTTCCGTTCAAGGTATTGTGGGCGATTATAAGATCATCGACCGTAGTGTCAAATCGTTCGTTACATGGTATAAGTTTCCAGCCCTGTTCAGAAAAAATGTTCCCTACCTTGATTTGTACTGACTTTCCATTAATGGTCGTAGTATATGATTTATGACCTGCCCGCTTAAGAATAAAGAAGATGCATGTGGACAAAACGGCAAAACAGATAATAAGGATAATACCCCACTTCCACCATGATAGCGATGGATTGATATCCTTAACTGTATAACCCCATAGTCCCATTATAGTGCTGAGTCCTGCTATGATGGAGAAAGCACATGTTATGCTTTTCCTTATAAGTTTTGGAATATTTTTCACTATAAGCTCCTTTCATCTGATTTCCCAAATATATTGTGCCACAAAATATGTCCAAAAAAACCCCCAGGATCAAAACTTTTTAAAATTCTTTTTGCGTACAATAGCACCTGAAAAGGAGCGTGTCAAGGCCAAAATCACATAGTATTGTTATTTCATCCATTATGTGACTAAAAATAACACAAAAGTGTAAGGTCCTCTCTCTGGAAGTGCCGCTGCTGTGATCCTATAAAACAGAAGCGGATGCATTAAAGCACCCGCTGATATACGAAGTAGAAATATTCAAATCAGAGGAAGAGAATGCTTTCTGAATGAATGCCTCATTCATGTGAATATTCTTCGATGATCTGTTTTAAAAGATCCTGACGCCATGATTGATGACCGTTTATGTATCCATTCAAATCAATAATCAACCCATCTTCATTCGCTCTGGAGAAATATTTCCGCGCTTCCTCATAATGCGGGATTTCTAATCTGCGGAGTATTTCAAGAAAACCAACATAGGTGTTCTGAGATATCTTTCTTTCTAGAGGGAAAGAAAACAATTCATCAAGGCCTTCCGGACCAGCAAGGTCTTCTAAATGAACCCATTGTTCATGAAGATCTTCTCTACGGGCACGGCTCTCATAATTCCCGTAACATGATGAATGTCTACAGCAGATATGGATAGACACAAGTTCTTCTTCAGAAGGACTGGCATCTGCTGTTTCTGCTGGCTTTTGAAGCCATTGAAGCATTCCGTCCTCCGTGTTGATTTCTCTACCGCATACATCACAAACAAAGTGTTTAAAAGGTTGCTTCATCTTCTTTGCTCCTTTTGCCTATAGATTAATTGCTGTTATTTCAATAATCACAGGGTCTATTAGGGACAGTATTTTATTAGAATAATATATGATTCGCACATACTATTGACGATTTTATTAAAAATGTTTTCAGCGTCCTTATATTTCATTATGGACTGATGCCTTCCTGGATAGCCGCCATGGTCTGCGGGATTGCGGTATAAGGAATACGGCTTGAAGAATTTTCCAAGCGAGTCTCTCTCCGAATTGGGCATACTAACAATATATCTTTTGTGGAAACTATAGGTATCTGTGTGTTTGTTATGGAAAAAGTAATTGGCTAAGAACATCTCTTTTCTGCTTCCGTTTTTATCAGTCCAGGTTTTTGGTAACCGTAATTGATCGAACAATGTCATCAGAAGACCTTCATAACTACGGCATATAGAATAAACCATTTCAGAATAGTCTTTTGTGGACATAGTTTTCCGAAGCCTTTTAAGATTAAATGCGCTATGTAATGTGCGAAGGAGGTCGGGGTTTTTTTCACTAATATATTGGACTATTTCATTCCCAAGAGCATTGGTAATAGTCTGATTTAAAGCATCTTCCTCGGATAAATCTAATACCAGTGCTTCATGAGAGGCAAATTGCATGTCCTTGGTAATAATTTTTGTTGTACTTTTAATTGCTTCAGAGAAAAGATTGGACAGTGATTGCTCTCCAGTTTGTGCCATCATAAGTCTTGTGGTGGGGTAGTAGTGGATGGTAAGTTTCCTCTGAGAAGAATCTAAATATTGAGTCATAAAAGCGGTTTGACCCATCGGTGGATGAACTCTGATAATATTTGGCATTATATCAAGATAAGAAATAATAGCCTCATATTCGCTAACTTCAATATTTTCATATCTATCATTGATTTCAAGTGGTGCACCCACACCGCATGCAAGATATAGTTCTGTGCGGAGTTTTTCTGCAAGTTTGAATTGTTGATCCTTCCCATAGTTCTTCCTAACAGCGATTGATACAGTGCCGTCTTCTCTCTTTTGCAAAGTTAGAATTGCTGGGGCAAGGATTGTTCCTATTATTATTTGAATATCTATCTCTTTTTCGGAGGGATTGACCACTTGAAGATAGTGATGATCTGGATAATGTGTTTCCAGATGATATGTAAGGATTTTTATGATCTCTTCTGGTTCCATTAAAATGCCGGGAAGTCTCTTGTTGTTTGCCATCGGCTTCAACTCCTAGTCTTTTT
This sequence comes from uncultured Oscillospiraceae bacterium, assembly GCA_964570015.1. Lineage (GTDB taxonomy): Bacteria > Bacillota > Clostridia > Oscillospirales > Oscillospiraceae > Limivicinus. Next base: position 27,257 of record CAZMXF010000003.1, read on the forward strand.
GAAACGGGAATCATAAAACGATTAATCCCTTGTGGTTTTGTTCTGCCCATTAACGATGGAATATATGCCATATTATAGCAATTCTACGCTTGAAGTTCAAGGCTGTGTGAGCGGGATGCTATAACCGTCAGTTCCCACTCCCTGCTTTTTCAGACAGCAATTCATAGCATCATAACCACATTCTGCATCAAAATATGTCCAAAAAATCCCCCTTGATCAGGCAAGCATTTCTGAGCAAGGGGGATTTTTTGGACAGTAAAAGCGGTAGTCTTCAGTCAGAAAAAACAGGAGGGATTCCAATGAAAGGCTACTATACTTCAGATGGCTTTTGGGGATATTTTAAAGGGAAATATGTTCTCTTCAGCTGCGAAGCAGACTATTACGAGATGATAGAGGATGAGGCGGCATGAGATCAGGGTTATCACAGATATTCTTCTGCAAGCCGCTGTACTTCTGATTTCATCTTCTCAACAACAGATTCCGGCCCAGTGATTCTGACGCCCTCACCCAGGGACATGATCCAGCCGAGAAAGTGTGAACTGGCGATTACATCGACATATGCTTTGAAGTGATTATCATTCTGAGGAATAATGGTAATGTCCTTGCCAAATCGGTCGATCAATGCGCCGACCATTTCATTTTTTCCTTCGATGGTTACTTTCACAAGCTCACCGCCATACATGCCGAACAGGCTCTTCGTATATTTGGCGGCATCAAACTCTTTGAATTCCTTCTTTCCCTCCCTGGTTTCATCTGTTATTGACAGCTTTGTAATCTTGTCAACGCGATAGTGTTTGATCATTTGATCCCTGTGGTCAAACGCTACGAGATAGTAATTTTCATCGTCCCACATGAGACACCAGGGACTAATCTGATACCATTCGCCATTCCGTCTTAAGTCCTGCTTTCGATTCACATTCCACTGAAAATACTGGAAACGGATCTGACGGTCACCATTGATTGCTTCATGGAGCATATCCACATTATAGTAAATGCTTTCGTTCATGGCTTTTATACGACCAGTGATCAAAACTTGCCTATGTAAATGTTGCGCCTCGTGAACGCTGACCAGGGACTCCAGCTTCTTGATTAGCTGACGAGATTTCCGCTCTGTGATGAATTTGGACGACTGTACGGCATCAACCAGAAGCTTCAGCTCAGGCAATTCAAAGTTTCTTGTGGCAAGGTGATAACGAACAGTACGCCCATCCTGAGATTTCAGAATTTCTAGACCATATTTTTCCAGTTCGTCGAAGTCAGAATACAAAGTCTTTCGATCGGCAACGTTAACACCACAGGACTCCAGACGTGTTACGATCTCCTGGAGGGAGAGAGCATGGTTGTCATCAGTTTCCCTTGAAAGAATGTCAACCAGATAAAGCATTTTCAGTCTCTGATTATCGCCTGCCGCCATATGCATACACCTCCGCGCTTAATATGTTAACAAGTATAGCAGAAAAGTGATTTGCTGGCAACATAACTTGGGGGATTATTTGGACAGAATAAGTGTTTTTAGGCAAGATATATTGACTATTGTTTCTGCCTGTGGCAAAGTATGGTGAGCGGATGCTGGTGATGCATACGGAAAACTCATGCTTCCCCGGAAAATTACCTGGGAGGACGGGCGCGAGTACGAGATCGATAAGGTAACTGATATCCGCCAGGCAGCTGCGATGCGGGTCGGCGGTCAGGGTGACCTGTATACCATCTTCGTGCAGGGGAAGCAGAGTTATCTGTTCTTCGAGCGGAGCCCCAGCCAGACGGGGAACAATATCGGTCGATGGTTTGTGGAGAGGAGACAGTGAGGAGCATGAACAAAGTTCCTTCTTTGGAGTATGTGACCGTTAGTAAAGATGCGTATGAATTTCTGAAGCACATGCTTTTTGGGGCATGGAATTCCATTTATGTGGCATCAAGCGAGAGAGCCTACCGGGATATGTGCAGGACGCTACGTAACATCCGACAGTCAGATACCAACAGTACGAAACTGCGTTCCGAGATTGATTTGCTGCTTGAGCAGGAAATCCGTGCTCTGTTTGACCGCGGTATAGCAAATCAAAAGCAGTATGATGAATGGCATGAGAAACTGTGCTTCAGGATTCGCAAACACTATAGGGACAATGGCTTTGATATGACGATTGGGCAGGCTCAGAAATGGGTGAACATGACCATGAAGTATCTATTCATCGCGGATGTTCCCGGTACAGCAGATGCCTTCTATTTCTGCCACGTTCCCATCGACTCATATATTATTAATGCAGCAGAAGAGCAACTCAGTCTGAAGCGGCCTGCTTTGCCGTGGAGCAAAATAGACGACTACCTCGAGTATGCGGAGTATGAAAAGCAGATCCGGATTCGTCTCGGCAGCGTCGCTCCCCTGGAGTGGGAGTTCAAGACTTGGATTACTATGGCGGTTGACAAGAAAGAGTCCGAACACACCAGCCGTGCTGAACGGGAAATGAAGAAATGAGTAAGGCTCGATGGACTCAGAAAACGCACCTATTCCGGGCCGATGAGTTCGTATGCTCCAATTGCGGAGACTCTTTTCCGAACCCTTATGCAATCTGCCCGTCGTGCGGTGCTGATATGAAGAAAGTAAAATATGACCCTTCGTGGGTCGATGAAGCAGAAGGATTATCTGCCATTCTGGATGATGATTGGTAAGATCCGCTTTTGATTGTGCGAGGTGAATACTGTGGGAAAACTGATCAAGGGCACGAATGATCTTAAAACACTATACCCCCATATTGCTGCGCAATGGCATCCCACACTCAATGAGCCCATTTCGCCAGATTCTGTTGCTTCGCGTAGTAACCAAAAGTATTTTTGGCTGTGCGACAAAGGCCATACATATGACAGCACACCTGATAAACGAGTAAATGGAGAGGGTTGCCCCTATTGCAACAATAGAAGGCTGTTAGTTGGTTTCAATGATCTTGAAACCACATATCCCAATATTGCTGCAGAATGGAACTATAGTTTGAACGAGGGAACACCTAGAGACTATACATACCGATCCATGTTCAAGACCTGCTGGAAGTGTTCGATTTGTGGCCACGAATGGGAAGCCAAGATAAGAGATCGAGTTGATTCGAAATATCAACTGTGTCCAAAATGCACGGCTACAAAACGTGGCCAAGAAAAGCATAAGCAGGCGCTTATAGAGCACGGAGCAATTACAGATCCATTTCTCCTAGCCGAATGGGATTATGAGAAAAACGACCGTGAGCCTGAAGAATATACTCCAAATAGTAATGAGGATGTTTACTGGGTTTGCTCAAAATGCGGTTATCATTTTAGAGCCAAAATCAACAACCGCACATTGAGAAAAAGCTGCGCTTGCTGCTCTGGCAAGGTTGTTGTACCGGGCATCAACGACTTAGCAACTACTCATCCCCAGCTTGCAGAAGAATGGCATCCAACAAAAAACGGAGACTTACGTCCATCAGATGTAACTTACGGCATGGCAAAACGTGTGTGGTGGATTTGCCCAGAAGGGCACGAATACCCTGCCTCTTTGCTTCATCGCAGTTCTGGTACGAATTGTCCTGTTTGCAATTCTGGGAGACAAACATCCTTCGCAGAGCAGGCGGTGTACTACTATGTAAAGAAAGTATTCCCGGATGCCATTAGTAGATATACAGAGATATTCGGAAAAGGAATGGAACTCGATATTTATATTCCTTCTATCAGGCTTGGAATTGAATATGATGGAATGGCATGGCACAAAGCTGACAAGCTTCCACGGGAAAAGAAAAAGTATAAGATCTGCCAAGAAAATGGAATCCGCCTTCTTCGCTTAATGGAGAAGCCACCAGAAAACGGAATACTTTTGACGGCAGATGAGAGCCTAACTATCATGGACGGCCCAATGTATGAGAAAAAGCACCTGGCAAAGGCTATTCGTTTTCTGTTAGACAAAATAGATCCAGAATCAAATCCGTGGACGCGACGGAAGCCCATCTTTCACAGCAGAGTAGACATCAATTTGGATCGAGATGAAGCGGAAATTCGCAGATACATGACAAAAATGAAAAAGGGCTCTTTTGCTGAGCAATTCCCGGAACTGGCGAAAGAGTGGCATCCGACCATGAATGGGGATTTAACTCCGGACAAAGTCAAGCCACATTCTGATATTAGCGTATGGTGGACATGCCCAACCTGTGGGAACGATTATTTCACAACGGTGGGGCATCGTGTCGATGGAACTGGCTGTCCCAAGTGCGGCATCAAAAAGAGCTCACAAAGCAAGCAAAAACGCGTTGTTATGCTAGATCCAAACACGATGGAAGAATTGAGATCGTTTGAATCTATTTCTGAAGCATCAAGAGTTTTGAGCATCAACTCAAGTAACATTTCGATGGTATGTAAGGGACAAAGAAAACGAGCAGGCGGTTATGCTTGGAAACAGATTTAGCAAAGATATTGTCCACGCATTTGGTTAGCGATGGGTAAGCAATTCACCATTTCATGTTCGAAGCTTTTTGTGTTAGATATTGTAAATTAACTATGCATTTGAACATATAACAGCTTGATGGCAATTAGGATTTGTGATACAATGGCGCTATCCTTTTCTGGGAGGCTCAATAAATGCAAGTTTCTTATGCAAAGCTATTTAAGCTTTTAATCGACAGAAAAATGAAAAAGAAAGATCTTATCGGATTAGCTGGAATCAGTCCTTCTTCAATGGCCAAACTAGGCAGGGACGAGTTTGTTAGTCTAGAGGTACTAGTAAAAATATGCCGCGCATTATCGGTTGATATAGGCGAAATAATGGAAGTAGTCTTAGGATAAAGCAGAGGTATGCATTATGAGTGATACTGTCCTTCTTGAAAGTGGTTGGTCGGAACGAGTTTCTAACGACCCAAAGCATAGACCCCAAGTGCTAGACAGACCCTCTATGACTGTAAGAAGAGAGTGGTGCAGACGGCCCCAAGAAGCTCATCTTGCAGAAGGGACAAAGTACAGACGGCTTAGCGTGGCTGAGATAGCTAGAATTCAGAGTTTCCCGTTGGATTGGGTAAATATTGACGGAACTACAGAAAACGAAAGAATAGCTGTTTTGGGAAATGCTGTCCCTCCTCTGCTATCAAAGGCTATCGCCACAGTCCTTAAAGAGGAAATACCTTTTGAGAACAGCACTCTGCTTGAGATCTGCGCGGGGATTGGCGGCTTGAGTTATGGATTTGATTATCTGACTCCGATTGCGAAAATTGAATTATGGGATATCGCAGCCAAGGTTTTGAGGACGAACAAACCTTGGCCGGCATCGTGTGTAGTTGAAGGATATGCCCAAGATTACGATTATAAGGCTGTTTGCGGAAAAGTTGGCCTCCTTTGCGGTGGCCCTCCATGCCAGCCTTGGTCGCAAGCTGGACATCAGAAAGGTGCAAATGATCCAAGGGATGTCATGGGCTTTACTCCTTCCGCAATTGCAGACTGCGAACCGGATGCTTTCTTGTTTGAAAATGTCCCTGGGCTATTTACTGCTTCAGAACATCGTGCATACGTTGCGGATCTTCTGAAACGTATGGGAAAACCAAAAGAAGGACTAAGATACGGTGTCGCCACAGTTATACTTAATGCTGCGGATTACGGTGTCCCACAAATCAGAAGACGCGTGATTATTCTCGGGGTAAAAAATAAGTCAAACACATTTGCTCATAAGGTGTTGGCTAAGGTTCAAAAAATGGCAACGCACCATGATCCCTCAAAGCCGGCTGTAGGCAAGCAACCTTGGGTCACTCTCCGTCAAGCCTTTGCTGATATTCCGGTCACAGAACCATGGATAAAGTGGAAAGTGACAGAAGAAACTCTTCGAAGGTTGCAATTGATTGACGAAACTGAGTATGAGGATGAAGATGTTTCAGATGAAGATTTTGATGTAAATGACAGTCCTGATGAAAGAGTACTCTCTGATGATCAGGATGGAGGCAAAAGCATGCAGAGTATAGCAACTCCCTCTTTCCACGATGCCACAGGCAATGTAAGTCCCGCGGCTGTAATACCGCGCATTGAATTGCTATGGCCGGGAAAAAACGACGATCTAGCTTTCTCAGGTGCATCATGGCGCTTCAGCAAAAAAACGAACGATTCAGTGCAGCGCGCACTCATGTATGAAGAAACGCTGAAAGATGGGGATAAGAAACTAGGATTCGTTGTAAAGGGTGATTATTTGTCTGCCCTTAGAGCCCTTATGCCTTTTATACCCGGGCAAGTTCAAATGCTTTACTTTGACAGTCCCCGAATGAGCGTCCTTGAAACAGAAGCTGCCCCAGGTTATGCGGTCTCAACTTGGCTCTCAATTGTACAGAATGCAGCAATCTTAAGTTATAAATCACTTAAAAATGTTGGGTGTTTCATTCTGCATACTGATGAGGAGATGTCGCATTACGGCAGACAAGTGCTTGACGAGGTCTTTGGAAAAAACCATCATGTCACAACCTTTGCATGGCAGAAGAAGTACGCTCCACAGAATGATAAAAATAAGAACAACCCTACGGACGCATTCGACTACATCATTGTTTATTCGAAGTGTTCGCTAGATGATTTGCCAAAAGTCGGAATTCTCCAAAAGCCAAATGACATTATTGACGATGGAGACTGGCGAGGCTGCTACGTCGCGGGTCACAAGGGAGCAAAATCTGGTAGCGAGGCAACTAAGTTTCATGTTAACGCTCCACCTTACAGATGGGAGATGGTGGATTCCAACCTTCCTGAAGGCCGATACTGGTTTGATGGAATTACTGGTGTTTTATGGTTTGAAAGCGTGAACAGCCCCGGTCATTTCTGGATGAAGGTCCGATGCTCTGATTCTGAAAGCCATAGCGTTGAGGAAACTGTTTCCTTTGTTGTGCGTGAACCAAATGGCTACAATGACCATTTTATTCTGCCAAAGCGGATATGGTGGTTATTGAAGAATGATAATGATATTTCCAGTGGCGGATCACTGGCTATCCAAAGCAATGATATTCCTGAAGGGATCGTTGGCGATCAGTATTCGATAGTATTAAGGGCAAGCGGCGGCAAACCATATACAATGAAAAACTCCGCTCCCGGTGCAAATCGGTATTGGGAGTTTGCACTAAACACCTTAGTTGAGGCAATTGCTACTACGAATGCGTCATTTGGCCCCAAGGGTGCTGCACTACCATCACGAAAAACTTTCCTGGACAGAGATAATACCCAAGTTCGGATGGCTGTAATGAACTGGCTCCCTTATCAAGACTATGGAAAGTCTGAGGATGCAAGTCGACATGTAAAAGCCTTGGTGACCAATGGAATAACAAGTGGAACGCTTAACCTTACAGCCAAACCGCAAAAGCTTATTCATCATCTCATCACTCTCTTTGCGCCGAATAGAGGAGATTTAGTAGTTTCTTTGGGTGACATGAATGGTGTGGTTGCGTCCGTAGCAATGAAAATGTCAAGGGTGTTTGTTCATATTACAGGGAAGTCAACCCAGGACATTGAAGCATGGGAAAACACTGCGAAAAAGCGGTTAATTGCTGTTGCTGAAGGGCGAGATTGTGGTACTGTCGAAGAAGATGATCCGATGCCTTGTGACTATTCTGTCGAACAAGGGTGTATAGACGTATTGACTGTATCACGAAAGACTATTAGATGCGATGCGATTAACGGGGCCATCACCATGACACAAAATGTGGGTGAAGAAACAACTGATTTCTATGCTGGACTTGTTGGTTCGTATCATGAGGCAGCCGGAAATGAATATCATGGCTTCTTTGGGAAAAAAGTAATTGTTCTTTCAAGTGAAGAAATACTTGATGTCGGCCTGCTGTCATATTTATCAACAAAATATGCATCTGAGAAATTAACAGTTATTGCAGAAAGACTCGAAGTAGCTGATAATATTCCTCTACCGCAGAATCTTTCCGTTCTCCATGCACCCTTTGATCTCATTGGGAGGTGAAACTCATGACAAATAAGGAACAAGCTCTTTCTGCGGTTCTTTCAACGATGCACCTCAGAAAACCTCAAGAAGATTCCCTTAAAGCGTTTCATGAGGTCATGAATTCCAACGACATCCCTCTCGCAGATATGACAGCTGAAGACATATCAGCCCTATTCAAAAAGTTTTATCCGACATGGAAGTTCAGTGGTGAAAGCACGGAGTTTACATTCCACCTTGCAACTGGCGTCGGAAAGACTAGGCTTATAGGCGCAGTGATGGCATATCTGTTTATGTCTAACGAATCCCGTGATTTTTTGATTATCTCACCTCGTGCGGAAATCATCCGCAAATTCTTTAATGTATGTCAGCCTAACAGCAAAGACTATATTTTCGTTGATCCGAATTTTGTCGGCTGGCCGCATATAATGGACAGCAATGCGATTCAGTATGGCGGGACTATTCTGGATGAAATGTACACTGGGCCACGAATTTGGATCCTTACGCCTCAGGCTCTAACAGCAAAGGATGCCATAATTAAGCGGCGAAATGAATTTGATGTCTGTAGTCCCGTGGATTATATTCGTAGTCTGGGCGATTTGGTGGTGTTCTTCGACGAATCTCATCACCTTGGATATGACAAAAAAGAGAGTTCCGTATGGCATGCTGAGATACAAGCTTTAAAACCTAAGCTAATTATTGGAACCACAGCATCAGTCGACCAGGATGACACAAACACAAATGTTATTTACAGCTATGACCTCAAAACGTGTTTGAATGAAAGCCTCTATACAAAACTGGTAAGAATTATCCCAGACAAAAAGGATGCATCAATGCGGGATGATGATTACGACGCCATAGTTCTTCGCTTCGGGTGGCAGCAGCTTTTGTATAAACAGAAGGTTTTAGATGATTATCAGCAAGCAAACAACATTGATAAGAAGGTCAAAGCCGTAATGCTTGTTGCATGCCAAGATATAGCGCATGCTGAGCAAGTAACTGACTGGTTCAAAAGATACCTTGGAAACAACCAAGCTGTTTTGCTAGTGCATTCCAAGATGAAAGAATCTGCTTTTCTGCCCAGTCTTCAAAACATTGAAGATCCAGCAAGTGCCGTCAGAGTTGTTGTTAATGTTGCGAAGCTGAATGAAGGATGGGATGTCTCAAACATTTATGTAATTACTCCGCTTCGCGCTATGGCGTCTTCGACTCTTGTTACTCAAATAATGGGGAGAGGATTGCGGTTACCTTATGGCGTGCAGACAGGAAATGAAGAAGTCGATACACTAGATGTCCTTTGTTTCGGTCGAGAGACTATGCAGGAGATATGTGATAAGCTTTTACAGGAAGGCTATGGTGTGAATCATTCTGGCCTGTCAGTTGCACCTCCTCCGCAGTCGCTCGATCATCCGGTGCGAGAGTTTACTCCGACCAAAAAGTTTACATTGAAAGTTGTAAAGGAGCCACATAAACTCTCAATACCTCTCTTCAAACTTAATCGACCGCTTCTTGACTTAAGTGCAGTAAACATTCCGAAACTCAAAGCTGATGTGTTGCATTCATTTATTATCAGTGACCCTAGAACCATAAAACGGCTAAATGGCAACCTATTTTTTGAGCGCAACAACTTTTTGGGGATTGTTACTTCTGAGGTCATCCGGCAATGTAAGTTTCTGAGCTATGATGTGCATTATCAGGCGGTATACGAATTAATAACTCGCTTTCTCACGTCCTGTGGTTATGAAGGGGATTCCATACCGTTGGAACCGGAAAAAGTTATTCTGCACATAAAAAAGAATCTGGAAGCGCTCAGTAGACAGGCACCAGCAGATTATATGCCTATGGGTATAAATCAAGAAATAGATTTGGATGCCCAACAAATCAATGTGCCAGAAACACTTACCGGGCCAATCGATTCTATTAGTTTTGATACGCGTTCATGGTCAACGCGGCAACACAGGGGCATTCCATTCTCAGGGTGGACAAGAAGCTTATATGAGTCGATTCCATTTGATCAAGTCAATGAGTTGAAAATCGCCAAAATCATTGATCGCTCAGAAGAGGTCACATGGTGGTTTAGGAATCTCCCTGGTATGATTACATTGCCTACGCCAGCAGGAAGTTATTCCCCGGACTTTGCAATCTTCTTCAGCGTTGGAGAACTCAACGTCCTCCTGGAAATAAAAGGAGATGTTTATTACGGTAGCGAGGACGCAGATGCCACAATTAAGGCAAATGCTGCTAGAGAGTGGTGTAGAGCGCAATCTCTAGCCAGTGAAAAGCCTTGGCAATACTGGTTTTTGCTCGATAGTGATGCAGATTATTGCCAGACATTTGATGACATAAGGGAAAACGCAGATATCTCCGGGATAGACTAACGGCGTATCGTCAAATCAAAAAAGCGAGATAGGTCAAGTACATGTTTGTACCTCTATCTCGCTTTTCCTATTTCTAACTAGTATATGACATATTCTTCTTGGTGGGCATCATTCCAGCTGTTAATTTTCAATTGGAAAACGCATTCTTCAACAACAGATACACAATTATCGACGTTTTTTGTTATCTCTTTCCCCCAAAACCTTATTACAGTCCACCCGAGTGAAGTAAGCATGCGGTTGATTTCGGTATCGTGTTTAATATTTCGTTCTATTTTACTCTCCCAAAACTCTGGATTGCTCCCACGCCTAATCTTTGGCCGTTGGATTTCATACCAGTCTTTACCGTGGAAAAACTCACTGTCGCAAAAGATGGCTATTTTATATTTTGTAATGGCGATATCAGGTGTCCCTGGCAAGGCTTTATAATTCTTACGATACCTATAGCCTTTATGCCACAACGCTTTTCGCAGCTTTATCTCTATTGAAGTGTCTTTCGAATGGACACGAGACATCGCTTTGTGGCGTTGCTCTTTTGTTAATGGATCCACTTTTCTCTCCTGCTTTCGATACTGAATAACAACACGGTGTCATATTTTACCACGAAGGAATTATTTGAACAAGTAAGAACCTTTCAATTATTCTAATTCGTTAAAAGGTTTAGGGGGAGGGTGCATTTCTCCCAGGGGCTCCCGGAATCGACAACAGAGCAGAAACAAAAATAGCGAGGCGGAAAGATGTGCGTATGCACCCTCCGCCTCGCTATAACGCTTGATATAAGGCTTTTTTCGGTAGGAATAATTGAAAAGTACCCAAGCTATTGTATCATAGCTTGGGTACTAACGTGGTGGACAAGAGGAGACTAGAAGTCATCATGCCATATTACAGGAGCTAACTTGTCATCGGGGCAGTTTTATTGTAAAATAAAACAACTCATCATGGGGAAATGTGAGCCATAGATATTCTTAAGAGGGAGGTTTTTCCCATGAATCTCCCGCACCATGAGCAACTGAATACTGGTTATCTTCAGCGGTTGTTTGATAATATGTCAGAGTGCTACAAGCTCTTTTGGTTTCAATCAGTCGTGGACCAGGTGCGGCTCGGAAGTAATAAGCTCTCTTATGAAGAGCTTATCGACAACATGATCGCTGATGCATGGTATATGGTGACAGAGTACCGTCTGAATCTCGGCCCAGTAGATAATTTGGAGACGGCTGTTCATTATGCGCAGAGTCTGCTGAATTTGAAATCCAGTGAGAAGAAATCGGTGATCATTGAGGCGCTGAAAGCGTGCACCGATGACGAGCTGATCAGGAAAAAGACCATCCTGACGTACAACGTGCCATACCGGCTACAGGCACCGTTTATGCAGCTGAAAGGAAATGAATGGTCCGGGAAGAAAAGGAACCTCGCCGACCGGATCAACGAACATGAGGGACTCATATATCGATTTGACTGCATTGCAGGATTGAAGAGCACAATAGAAGTCGATCCAATGTGGGCTGAATATATCCGCAATAACTACGAAATCATCAAGGGCTGGATTCAGTACAATATGATCCAGTATCTCCAGAGAAGGAATCCTTCCGTGCCAGGGATTCCGAATAAACTGGAACCGCCGCAGGAGCGGAAGCTGACGAAGGTAAAGGCATACTGGGATTCAGTGTTGAGTGTCGAACCTATCCAAGAGATCTACGGCGGAAACGAAATAGCTGGCGGCCCATTCTCCATCGATCACTTTATCCCATGGAGCTACGTTGCCCATGATGAATTGTGGAATCTCAATCCCACAACTAAAAGCATAAACAGCTCCAAAAGCAACAATCTCCCTGAATGGGAAATGTACTTCGGCAGGCTATGCAAACTGGAGTACCATGCTTATTATCTGATGTGGCGGTATGAGCCGATCCACGTTGCGTTTGATAAATGCGCCGCAGACCATGTGAACAGCGTGGATGTCCGACAGCGGCTATATAAACAGGGACTCTCTGAAGCAGAGTTTACTACCCAGCTGAATGAGATCGTCTACCCAGTTTACAAGGCTGCACTGAGCTTGGGCTTCGGGAGGTGGACCCTGTGAGCAACACAATCGATTACTACAACCGCAATGCGGTGGAATATGCAGAGCAAACTCGTGCTGCCGATGTAACCGATCTTTATACCCATTTTGAAGAATGCCTATATCCCGCAGCGAGAATACTTGACCTCGGATGCGGGAGCGGCAGAGACAGCAGATATTTCAATGAGAGAGGCTATCATGTCGTTCCGGTTGACGGGTCACCTGAGATTTGCCGGATGGCTGCAGAGTATACAAAACTTCCAGTTAGATGTTTGCGATTCTCCGAGTTGGACTACATAGAAGACTTTGACGGTATCTGGGCGTGCGCTTCACTTCTTCATGTTCCAAAACAAGAATTGCCTGCTGTTATGGAAAAAGTAGAGAGGGCTTTGAAAGCTGACGGAGTCCTATATGCTTCATTTAAATACGGCAAAGGCGAAAAAATAACCGAAGGTAGACATTTCTCATACTACAATGAATATGATTTGAACTTACTATCGAACCTTGGCTTTATTGAATACTGGATCTCGGAGGATGTAAGATCAACCCATTCAAGTGAAAAGTGGTTGAATACCTTGTGGAGGAAGATGTAATGGATAGTGAAATTGTTCTGGAAACTAAGCTTGTTGGGGACATAAAAGGGGAATTCTACATTCCTTCGTATCAGCGCGGGTACCGCTGGGGTGCAGATGAGGTTACCAGAATGCTGGATGACATCTACGCTAATGGCATGAAGAAAAACAAAGGGAAATATTGCCTGCAGCCGATTGTAGTAAGGAAAAAAGATGATTCATTTGAACTGGTTGATGGTCAGCAGCGACTTACTACCTTATATCTCATATACAGATATATGCGGAACATTAATCCCATGTTCTATGAAGAACCCTCTTTTTCTTTGGTGTATTGGCGACCGAGTTTTGAGGCAAGTAGCAACTACTTTATCGAATACTACAATTCAGCATGCTATTCCATACAGAATAGGCGGTGATGAGTTTGCTATTCTAATTAAAGGAAGCTATGCAAGACAAGAAATAGCTGATTTAATTAAAATAGTTAAGCAAGATATTCTATTTAATGAGGTGAAAGTAAACGAAATTGAGTCAACTAAAATAAGAGTTTCTATTGGATCCAGTCATACGATGAAAAATAAAAAAATGCTTTCAATTGAAGAAATGTATAAAGAAGCAGATGTGAATTTATACGAAGACAAGCATAGTAAGATTTTAGGCTAAAATAGTAGATATTTTAATTTCATTCTATACTGAAAAGTCGAAGGATTAATTTTTTTCGGCTTTTTTTAATCTGTTTTAAAGCAGTTTCATGTTATCTTAAATTCTAGTATACTAGAAAAGAATCAGGGGGTATAAAGAATAATCAATTTTACTGGAGGACTGAGAATATGTTTAACTATGAGCAAATTAAAAAATTAAGTGGGTTAGAGCTGACTGTCTATCACTACATTATTGAAAATGTTAAAGCTGTCCAAAAAATGAATATCCGTGAATTATCTGAAAAAAGCCATGTCTCAACATCAACTATTTTACGTTTTTGTTCCAAAATGAAGTGTGAGGGTTTTTCAGAGTTGAA
>CAZMXF010000003.1:41199-44701 GCA_964570015.1 uncultured Oscillospiraceae bacterium
AGGAGCTTCATATTTTAAGAAAATTACAGAAGCTAGCTTTGAAGAATCCTTAAAACAAGCAACAAAATTCATTTGTGATGCTGAAAGAGTTGTATTTCTAGGGATTGGTACGAGTGGTATTTTAGGGGCTTATGGGCAACGTTATTTTTCGAATGTTGCGATTAATTCTTATTCTATTAATAATCCTTTTTTGCCAGCCCCGAGTAAAGGCGTTGAAAATAGTTTAATTATTGCACTTTCTGTATCAGGAGAGACAACAGAAGTAGTGGGGCAAGTCATTGATCTGAAAAAATCAGGTGCAAAAATACTCAGTATTACAAATGCAGAATCCTCTACTTTGGCTAAAATAGCAGACTTGAATATTTCTTATTATATGCCAGATGAGCACGCTCGTCAGTATGATTCAGCAGTGAATTTAACCACACAAATTCCTGTAGTCAGCTTAATTGAAATTTTAGCACATAGAGCTGAACAAGAACTATTAGCGCGCTGAAAATTTAATTTTTGTTATTTTAACAAGTTTTTTCTGGGGATTTCATCCACAAAGAAGAAACTTGTTTTTTTTGATGAAACATTTCTCTTTAAGTGATGAAAGGGTTTTCTTTGAACTTTTTTTAAGTTATATTTTACTTGTAAGAAGGAACTTATTATGATCATGAGCGTAATAGGTTAGCATAAAAAAACTTAGTTTACTTGAAAATGGAACCGTTTTACTAAAAGTGGTTATTGAAACCACAAAATAGCACTTATTAAGAATCAATCGGATCTCAAGAAGGGAAGTTTTATTAATGGGAAATTGGATCAATACGAAATTAATACCTCAAATTTTGAAATTTATCAATGTTAAGCCAATTGTGGCTTTGAAAAATGGGATGCTTTACACAATGCCCTTTACAATTGTCGGATCAGTCTTTCTTTTACTAGCTAACTTACCAGTAGAATCATGGGCAAAATGGGTGACAGACTCAGGTTTTGGAGCTTATTTTAACCAAGCTTATGGAGCATCATTTGCAATTATGGCGATTTTCGCAGTAATGGGCATTGCCTATTCGTATGTGAAAAGTGAAGGTTATGAAGGTATGGCTGCCGGAATGATTGCCTTAGTAATCTTTATTTTAACAATGTCTTCAAGTATTACCGATCCAGAAACTAGCGTAACAATCGGCAATATTATTAATAAAGATTGGACCGGCGGTAAAGGTATGATTAGTGCCATTATTATTGGATTGATTGTTGGTTCTGTATACTCTTGGTTTATGAAACGCGATATTCGAATTAAATTACCAGAAAGTGTTCCTGAAAACGTAGCGAACTCATTCACGGCCTTAATTCCAGCAGCGGTTTTAATTACAGGTTCGTTGGGTGTCTATATCTTCTTTGATAAAGTCTTTAACTTAACAATGATTGAATGGATTTACAAAGTGATTCAAACGCCACTACAAGGTATCACAGATTCATTTGGTGGAGCATTAATGATTGCCTTCCTAGTTCCATTCTTATGGTTTTTTGGGGTCCATGGTTCAACAATTGTTGGTGGGATTATGGGTTCATTATTGCAAACAAATTCTCTGGAAAATCAAGCCATTATTGATTCTGGTAAAGAATTAACTTTGGCAAATGGCGGACATATTGTGACACAACAATTTATGGATCAATTTTTAACTGTAACAGGTGCAGGAATGACAATCGGAATTGTTGTCTTCATGGTATTTTTTGCTAAATCAGCTCAATTTAAAGAACTCGGTAAAATGTCATTAGCACCAGCAATTTTTAATATCAACGAACCGATTATCTTTGCAACACCAATTGTGATGAATCCTTTAATGGTTATTCCTTTTATCGCCACACCGGTAGTTTCAGCAACAATCACTTATTTTGCTCTATATAGTGGTTTAGTTCCATTGTTCACTGCGGTTCAAGTTCCTTGGACTACTCCACCAATTATTTCAGGTTTATTAATTGGCGGTTGGCGTGCAGCTGTTTTACAATTAGTTGTTTTAGTCATCGGATTCTTCATCTATCTACCATTCATTCGTAAAGTTGATTCAATGAATATCGATGTAGAAGCAGGAAAACCAATTGTTTAGTTTAACTTCATTAGTTTCTCAAAAAAAGTAAAGGATTTGATAGCATGAGTAGTTTACGCAAAGATTTTTTATGGGGTGGTGCAGTTGCTGCTCATCAATTAGAAGGTGGCTGGAATAAAGATGGGAAAGGCGTTAGTGTCGCTGATGTAATGACAGTTGGCGCTAATGGAGTTCCTCGTGAAATTACAAATGGTGTTCTGCAGGGGAAAAACTATCCAAATCATGAAGGTATCGATTTTTATACGCACTATAAAGAAGACATTAAGTTATTTGCTGAAATGGGATTTAAATGTTTTCGTACCTCAATTGCCTGGACGCGAATTTTTCCTAAGGGCGATGAAAGTGAACCCAATGAGTTAGGACTAAAATTTTATGATGAGTTATTTGACGAATGTTTAAAATATGGGATTGAACCAGTTATTACATTGTCGCATTTTGAAATGCCCTATCATTTAGTAACAGAATATGGAGGTTGGCGCAATCGAAAAATGATTGACTTCTTCGTTCGGTTTGCTGAAGTTTGTTTTACTCACTACAAAGACAAAGTAAAATATTGGATGACATTTAATGAAATCAATAATCAAGCCAATTATAACGAAGACTTTGCCCCTTTTACAAATTCCGGAATCGCCTATCAACCCGGTGAAAATCGTGAAAAAATTATGTATCAAGCAGCGCATTATGAATTAGTGGCAAGTGCACTAGCAGTGAAAATGGGACATGAAATTAATCCGGATTTTCAAATAGGATGTATGATTGCCATGTGCCCGATTTATCCGTTATCTTGCAAACCAGAAGATATGATGATGTCTGTTAGTGCCATGCATAAACGTTATTGGTTTACGGATGTTCACGTTCGAGGTTAATATCCAGCTTATTTGGAAAAGTAATTTCAACGTAAAGGATTTAACTTAGACATTACAGTTGAAGATAAATTGCTTCTATTAGAAGGCTGTGTTGATTATATAGGTTTTAGTTATTATATGTCCTTTACGACTGAGTCAAAATCTGATAATCCGCAATATGACTACGATGAGTCAAAAGATTTAGTCCGAAATCCCTATGTAAAAGCTTCAGATTGGGGGTGGCAAATTGATCCAGTCGGTTTGCGTTATGCGATGAACTGGTTCTATGACCGCTATCAGTTGCCGTTATTCATTGTCGAAAATGGTTTTGGAGCAATTGATCAATTAAATTCTGATGGAACAATTGATGATGATTATCGGATTGATTATTTAAAAGCGCATATAAAAGCGATGAAAACTGCCGTAGAAGAAGATGGTATTGACTTATTAGGTTATACTCCTTGGGGCTGTATAGATTTAGTTTCAGCTGGAACAGGCGAAATGAAAAAACGTTATGGATTTATTTATGTCGATAAAGATAACGAAGGTCAAGGGACCTTAAAGCGTAGT